>CAZOXN010000224.1:0-5137 GCA_964583655.1 uncultured Desulfarculaceae bacterium
CCCTTGCAACCCTCGATATCCCGGCCATCGGATATGGCATCCGGTACGAATTCGGGATCTTCACGCAAGTGGTCCGTGACGGGTGGCAGGAAGAGGTGGCCGACCAGTGGCTGCACAAGGGAAACCCATGGGAAGTGCCGAGGCCTGAGATCTCCTACGAGGTACCTTTCGGAGGCCACACCCGAGGTACCTACGACGAGGATGGTAGGTATCGTGTCAGTTGGGTCCACGAAAGTCTGGTCAGGGGAGTGGCCTATGACACCATGATAACTGGATACGATACGAACACCGTCACTATGTTGCGGCTCTTCAAGGCGGAGGCGACGAGGTCCTTTGACCTGGGGTCATTCAACATAGGCGATTACTACGGTGCCGTGCATGAGAAGATCGGATCGGAGAACCTCACCAAGGTGTTGTACCCTAACGACGAACCCCTTGCGGGCAGACAGCTGAGGCTGATGCAGCAGTTCTTTTTCGCCTCTTGCGCCCTCCAAGACATGATCAGGATCTATTTCCAGAGGGAGAAAACACTTCACAGGTTCCATGAGAAGTACTCGATTCAGCTCAACGATACCCATCCTGCCATAGCCATAGCCGAGTTGATGCGCCTTCTGGTGGACGTCCACGGCATGGGATGGGACGAGGCATGGGAGATCACCAGGAACAGCTTCTGCTACACGAATCATACCCTCCTGCCGGAGGCCCTTGAAAAATGGCCACTGGCCCTCTTTCAGGCCGTCCTGCCGCGTCATATGGAGATCATCTACGAGATCAACCAGCGTTTTCTGGACTCGGTCCGGGCTCGCTATCCTGGGGACGAAGGCCTGATCCAAAGGCTTTCCCTGATCGACGAGACCGGCGAGCGCTACGTGAGGATGGCGAATCTGGCCTGTGTCGGCAGCAGGAAGATCAACGGTGTGGCGAAGCTCCACACGGAGCTGTTGCGGGATCTGGTCCTGGCTGATTTCAATCTCGTTGCCCCTGAGAAGTTCACCAATGTCACCAATGGAGTCACTCCTAGGCGCTTCCTCGTGGTGTCCAATCCGAGGCTTGCAGCCTTGATATCCGAGGCCATCGGGCGAGGATGGATCAAGGATCTCTCTTTCATCAAGGAACTGGAGACATTCGCCCAGGACGGATCGTTCTTGGATCGATGGCATGCGGTGAAGCGCCACAACAAGGTGCTCCTGTCGGAGATCATGAAGGAACGCACAGGTATCGTGACGGATCCAGACTCGCTCTTCGATGTCCAGGTGAAACGGATTCACGAATACAAACGCCAGCACCTCAACGTCCTCCACGTGATCACGCTCTACAACAGGATTTCCAGCGGGGTAGCCCGAGATATGATTCCCCGTACGGTCATATTCGGCGGAAAGGCGGCCCCAGGATATTTCATCGCGAAGCTGATCATCAAACTAATCCATTCTGTCGCAGAGGTGATCAACGCGGATCCAAGGGCGAAGGACCTGCTGAAGGTGGTGTTTTTGCCGAATTTCAATGTCAAGAACGCCCACACGGTTTATCCGGCGGCCGATCTCTCGGAACAGATCTCCACTGCTGGTAAGGAGGCATCGGGGACAGGGAACATGAAGTTCTCCATGAACGGGGCCTTGACCATAGGGACTCTCGATGGCGCCAATGTGGAGATCCGAGAGCGGGTCGGCCCGGAGAACTTCTTCCTTTTTGGGCTCACGGCAGAGGAGGTAACACGGACAAGGAGGGAAGGCTATCGTCCCCAGGATCTCATAACGGCCAATGAGGAACTGCGAGACGCCATAGAGCTCATGGAGAGCGGCCTCCTTTCACGCGGAGACAGGGGACTGTTCAGGCCCATCACACGAACCCTCAGGGAGTACGACGAGTATATGTTATGTGCCGACTATCCTTCCTATGCGGAGTCACAAAGGGAGGTGAATCGCGCTTACGCGAACCGGGCAGAGTGGCTTCGAATGAGCGTGCTCAATGTCTCCAGGATCGGGTATTTCTCCTCGGACCGTTCAGTCAAGCAGTACTGCGACGAGATCTGGGGGGTCGCACCTGTGATCATCTGACCTGACATACCCGCCTCGCGGGCCTGCAGGGCAAGGCCCATCCACCCAGGATCGTTCGGGCAAGGCCAGTGCGCCAGTGCCGGACAAGGCGTATTGACTGCCATTCCACTATGGGATACGCTCTTCAGCCCGAATGAGATCGCAGCGAGGACCAGCTTCCATGGTGCAATGGCTGACCATCCTCTTGTTCGTCGCATGGCTCTTGCCGACATGGACCTGGGCCCAGGAGAGGGGAGGGCTGGTCCCCAGGATCATCCAGAGACAAGAGGGAGACGAGAGGCGTACAGAAGTCAAGGTACAAGCCCCTAGTTTCCCTGGGCTAGCCGAGGTGGTCCCCCGGTCATCTGAAATCGCCAGGCAGGCGGAGGAGGCAGAGAAACGGATCGCCGCGGTCCGAGAGAAGGCCCTTTCCGAGACCCAGATAGGAGAGGCCGAGTCGCGCCTTGAGAGACTGCGTGCACAGATGGAAGGGATGGGGGATCCGAGTGACTGGGATATCTACCGCCTCTTGGATGCCAGGGTCCTCTTGGCCAAGGAGAGGCGGGACTTGGAGGGGTTTCTCACCGTCATCTCCTCGAGGCTGGGCGAGCTGGAGGAGATTCGGAAGGAATGGGAAGAGAAAGGGGCGTTTTGGACAGGGTGGAAGAAGGCCCTTCAGAGCGCACAGGTGGAGCCCCCCATCGAGACCTTCGGGGCGGTGGAAGGCATATGGAGGCGTGTGCTGCAGGAGGTCTCCAACTCCTCCGCCCTCCTGGTCGGGCTCCAGCAGCGGGTCACGCGTTTGATCGAAGAGAACCGTCACCTCGGCAACCCCATCGAGGCGGCCCTGGTCCGCCTGCGCGGCGAGACCTTCAAGAAGACCGAGCCTGCCTTCATGAGCAGGGCATTTCGTGACCAGCTCCATTCCTTGCGATGGCCCTCCATCGTCGATGGCCTGAACGCGGCCTTGAGGACGGCCCCTGGCCTGGTGGAGAGGCACGGCATGACAATGCTCTTTCAGGCCTTCGTGGTCTTGGTCGTCGCTGCACTCGCATTGAGGCTCTCGGGATCCCCTGCGGCCGCTGGGAGGTGGCAGGGGTTTTCAAGTCACCCTTGGGCCTTCGGGATCCTCACCGCTGGGATTGTCTCCACCTTCTTGGTCCAGGAAGCCACCGGACTCTGGAGGTTCGTGTCTCGATCATTGTTCGCCTTCTGTGCCGTGGTGCTCGTCTGGAGGTCGCTGGCTGAGCCCTGGACACGGCGCATGGTGTTCCTCGCCGCAGTGTCAGCCGCGTTGTGCGACTTGCTCAAGATCGTCTCGTTTCCCCAGGTCCTGTATCGGATCTATCTCTCTTTGTTCGCCCTTGCAGCGTCCGTGATGTGCGCGACGTGGGCTTCACAGCGAAGACGGCTCAGGGCAGGTGGGCCCCTGTCTCCAGGATGGCCCTGGGTGGTCGCAGTAGTGATGGCAGTGGCGCTTTTCGCTCAGGTGAGCGGGTTTGCCAATCTGTCTGATCGCCTCGTCTTGGCCAGCATCTGGACCGTGTTTCTGGGTATCTCACTGTTCGTGTTGCTCCGGGTGACAGAGGTGGGAATGGAGGTGGCCATCCAGCATGCCATGGAGGCCAAGCGAGAAGTCGTGAGACGGCTCGGCGCAGAGCTAGGCAAACGGTTGGGCCCCTTGGTGAGGATCGTCATCTGGGGTGTGGCAATACTGGGCCTCTTCCCTTTGTGGGGAATCTTTCCCTCCACGGGCGAGGCCTGGGAAAAGCTCATGGGTCTTGATTTGGCCCTGGGAGGGTTTTCCCTCAGCTTGGGTCTGGTGGTGACGGCCCTCTTGGTGTTGTACGTATCGGTCCTCCTGTCGTGGATCCTTCGCACGACCTTGGAGGCCGAGGTCTTTCCGCGCAGGTCCATGGGCCGAGGTGCCGCTGATGCCGCCACCAAGCTCCTACATTATGCGGTCTTGCTCATAGGTTTCCTGATAAGCGTCAGCGTGCTCGGCATAGACCTCAAGGGCCTGGTGGTAGTGGGAGGGGCCCTCGGCATAGGGATCGGATTCGGACTCCAGGAGGTGGTCAACAACTTCATATGCGGGCTGATCCTGTTGTTCGAGCGGCCAGTCAAAGTAGGGGATATGGTGGTGGTGGACAACGAATCCGGGAGGGTCAAGGAGATCGGACTGCGTTCCACCATCATCGAGACCTTCGATAGGTCCGAGCTGATCGTCCCCAACTCCCATTTCATCACTAGGAACGTGACCAATTGGACCCTGACGAGCCCCATGGCCAGGCTGAAGATCCCCATAGGGGTGGCATACAATAGCGATGTTGACCTTGTCCTGCAGCTACTGAGAGAGTCTGCGGAGGCCAACCCCAGGATCGTGCGAGATCCAGCACCCCTCCCCCTGTTCGTCCGTTTCGGGGACAATGCCCTGGAGTTCGAGCTTCAGGTATGGGTCTCGGACGTCAAGGAGATGCTCCTCGCGAGGAGCGAGATCGGACAGGAGATAGACAGGCGCTTCAGGAAGGCTGGCATCAGCATCCCCTTCCCTCAGCGGGACGTGCACCTGCGCTCCATGGACCAGGGGGCCCTCAGGGGCGTTGGCCACCCCCAGACCAGCACCCAGGGGGAATGAAGACCTTTCTGGTCGATGCCGACTCCGGCGAGATGGCGCTGCCTTATCGATGCCGCCACACCAAGGGTCACAACGCCATCACCTGCCTCGAGGCTTACTGGCGCGAACCTTTATGCTCACGACAGAGTCCGCGAGCATTCCCCACTCCTCCTCAGGGATGCCAAAACCCTCCAAGATGGCCTTCACCGAAGGGTCATGGGCCAGGACATCGAGGGGAAAGGGCGTCTCCTCCAGGAGGGATATCTCCTTGAACCCGGCCCTTGCCATGGCCTCCAGGTAATCCTCTCGACGTATTGCCCCTGCCACGCAGCCCAAATAGGCCTCGGCGGAGTCCTTGACGGCGTCGGGGAGATCCCTCTTCAAGACTATGTCCGACACCATGATCCTGCCCCCGGGCTTCAATACGCGAAAGGCCTCCTGGAAGACCCTGCCCTTGTCTGGTGCCAGGTTTATGACGCAGTTGGAG
>CAZOXN010000225.1:0-5093 GCA_964583655.1 uncultured Desulfarculaceae bacterium
CTTGGCCTTCACCCAGGACCTGAGCCAGGAGGCGATGGAGCTCGGCCTGTACATGCTCTTGGTGGTCTGTGAGATGTTCAAGAAGGGGTTCCAAGGAAAAATGAGGGAGATCTCCTCGAAGGAGATCGGCCAGACCTTCAGGGCCGTAGAGGAGGCCATGGAGAGGCTTGAGGGCGTCCATGAGAGATTCCTAGAGAGGATCGTCATACAGCACATGTCCGCTCAGCCATACGTGATGAAGTTCGTGTTGGAGACCCTCGTGGAGACCGTCCAGGATGAGGAAGCGGTGCCGCTCACAGAAGAGGATCAGGCCTATCTGTTCCTCCTGTTCAGGACCCTCATCGACGTGCTCGACGGCGCCACTGGATCGACTTCCACACGGGGTACCAAGAGATCGCGGGCTTAGTTCTGCCTCGATTTGCAGGGCAGCCGTGAGTCGGAGTCGACAGCGAGACCGGACTTGATGGACACCGAATAGCCTCTTCCCCCCTCAGAAACGTCCTGTGGTGCATGGGTTTACGCCGATTACACCACGGGGATCTTCCCCCTTGAGAAAAGATCGTCAAGCCCCGCCCCGAGCGACGGATCTACGTTGCAAAGGGGTCCACGCAAGGGCACGAAAGGGAAAGAGGGCTTCCCCCTGCTCACGATCCTCTCGATCTTCTCGATTCGCCGCGGCCTGAGGTGGATCTGCTCAACCCAATAGCTCCCAGGCGTTTTTCCACAGGATCCGTTCGATGGTGCTTTCCTCCAGTGGCAGCTCCTTGATCCGCTCCACGTAGGAGCGGATGTCAGGCACACCCGGCCAGTCGCTTCCGAAGATGAATCGTTCCGGGTACCTGGGGAGGTGCGGGAAATGCTCCAAGAGCTGTCTGGCTGGGATACCGGCGATGCCAATGTAGACGTTCTTGTGACGGGTGATCATCCACCCGGCCCTGTCGTACCAGAATGGTCGACCTCCGTGCTCCAGGACTATCTTGAGGTCGGGGAACTGGTCTGCCACATCGTCGAGCAGGAGAGGATCCCCGTACTTCACCCTCGAGCCCTTGAAGATGGAAGTCCCTGTGTGGAAAAGGAGCGGCACACCCAAGTCCCTCACCACCTCGTAGAACGGAAAGAGAGAGTGGTCGTTGGGATAGAAATGGGCGTATGTCGGGAGCATCTTGAACCCCCTCATCCCCAACTCCTTGACCGCATGCTCCGCCTGCCTCTCGAGGGGGGTATCGCTGTACAGGCACGGAGCCCCGAAGGGGATCAGCTCGTCGTGCCCCCTACAGAATGAAGAGGTGAATTCGTTGCTCACCACCCCCGTGGACTCTGGGGCGTACTCTGAGAGCATCACGGCCCGATCCACCCCTTGAGACCTGAGGTATGAGATGAGCCCTTCGGGGGTCACTCGCTCGGCGAACTGAGAGGTGTAGGTGGGATTCTGGGTCCTGAAGAACTCCATGAGCCAAGGGTTCCAGTGATCCTTGGTGCCCACGTGCAGATGGAAGTCTATGACCTTCACCCCTTGGATGCCTTCCTCTCGCCTCGAATCCTTCACCAAACCATGGACATTGTATTCCGGATCCGCGGCCGATGGGAGGGTCTGGCCGCGGCTTAACCCCAGAAGGGGCCTTTTGCGGGATCCCGGGATGTTCTATCCTAGAGGCTGAGCGGGGGGACTCCCCTTCTCCCTCGGAAGATCTCCTCGTTGCACGCGCGAGGACCACCGCATGGCGGCATCAATGAGACCATGGGCAAAACACGGCCTTCGCCTCACCACGGCCATGGGCTTGGTCGTCTTGGGACTGTTGGCGTGGGGATCAGGTGCGCAGGCGATGGAGGGCCTAGCCCTCGCATCGCATTGCCGATGGTCTGTGGAAATGCGCGATGGGTCTTTCTGGCTCATCACGCCCGTCGGGACGCCCTTTTACTCCTCTGGGGTCAACGTGGTCAACGGCGGAGCCGATGAGAGATACGTCCACGGCCGGACATGGTACAGTTGGAGGTCCTTCGCCCTTAGCCAGGATGCATGGATAGAGGCCACCCTCAGGAGGCTCAGACAGTGGGGGTTCAACACCGCGGGTGCCTGGTCTTTGCCGCCCTCGGTCATGCCGTTGCCGGCCATCCCCAACCTGGAGCTCGGGAGGAACGCCAGTTTCCACTGGTACGACCCCTTCGATCCCTCCACGGAGGAGAGGATTCGCAAGGAGGCGAAGCGGCTCGTGGCCCCGTACAAGGGGAGCCCTTACAGGATAGGATATTTCTCGGACAACGAGGTGGGGTGGTGGAACGGTGCCCTCTTCGCCTTCTACGCAAAGGCGAGACCGTCCAATTACACGAAGCAGAGGCTCATGGAGTTGCTGCGTGCCCACTACAATGGCGACTGGGCCAGTTTCTGCCGCGACTTCGTGCCCCCGGATTCCATTGACTCATTCGAAGCCCTGGAGCAGAGCACCGGCCTCATCCCCCGGCTGCGGCCTGGTGGAGAGGGGATCCGTGTGGTCCGCAAATGGACCTTCATGGTGGCTGAGCTGTATTACCGCCTGGCCCACGATGCCATCAAAGAGGCTGACCCAGAGGCATTGGTCTGCGGGGACCGCCTCCCCATCTACTACGACCCGGATGCGGTCAGGGCCATGGTCCCCCATGTTGACGTGATATACACCAATTACAACGTGGACAGCCCCGACGGCTGGATGGCACGGTATTTCTTCGACGGTCTCCGGAGGCTCGCCCCTCAGAGGCCTGTGCTCGTCTCAGAATGGTTCTTCGCCGCCCACGAGAACCGCACCGGCAACGCCAACAACGGACATCTCATGACCGTCCGGACGCAGAAGGAGCGGGCCAGGGGTGCCGCGGCAGCCGTTGTGGCATTCGCCAGCCACCCCCAGATCGTAGGGGCGCACTGGTTCAAGTACTGGGACGACCCCAAAGGGGGGAGGTTGGACGGGGAGGATTATAACTTCGGCCTCGTGGATGTGGACGACCGGCCTTACGATGAATTGGTGGAGGCGCTGACAAGGGCCAACCACGAGGCGGCGGTGATACATGGTAGGATAAGAGAACCGATCCTGGCCCAGGTGGGGGCCCCACTGGCCGTCCCTCGGGCGACCATCGACCCCTGCGACGGCCACCTGGGGGAGTGGCCCAAGGAGAAGGCCCTCATGCCTCCCCTCCTCGTGCATGAGCCGGAGATACCGTTCGGGGAGTATTATCTCTCGTGGGACCAGCGCGGGATCCACCTGGCGTTCATCGGCATGGACTACCACGAGCCGGACCTCTTGTCGTACGAGGGTGACTTTCCCTTGGGCGAGGCCTTCAGGGTGGAATGGGGGGTGGATGCGGGCAAGGGGCCGCGTTGCTTCTCCCTGTACGTCATTCCGCCAGGCGGGGACCTGGCGAGGCGAGAGGAGATGTACAACATGAGGATGAGGCTCTGCCGCGGGGGCCCACCTGGGTGCGAGCCTGTCCCAGGGGGTCTGGTCAATTACTTCGGTGCCGATCAACCTCGCATCACATTCGAGGCATTCCTCCCATGGTCGGCCCTGGGGTCGGATGGCCCCCCAGCCTCCAGGGAGTTGCGCATGGAGTTGGCAGTCACTGCCTTCCACCGTGGCCGCTGGATGTCGGCCAGCGGCCTCCCGCCGCGCCAGGCCATGGGGACCCCGGAGCGGTGGCGTGAAGCCAAGCTCAATGAGTGAATGGGATTTGATAAAAGGAGGGAGATGGTGATGGTCAGCTTGTCTGTGCGGAGCCGCCAGCGCTTGGAGATGATCGACGTTACCGATGAGGTTCAGAGGGCCGTCTCGGAGATGGGCGTGGAGGAAGGGGTCTGCACGGTCTATGTCCCCCACACCACCGCGGCCGTCACGGTCAACGAAGGGGCAGACCCGGCTGTGTGCCGCGACATCCTGGAGACCCTCTCCAGATGGATCCCCCAGCGCGGCGACTATCGCCACACAGAGGGAAACGCCGACGCCCATATCAAGGTGGCGCTCGTGGGCTCCTCCCAGAACGTCTTGGTCACAGGAGGCAGGCTGCGCCTCGGGACCTGGCAGAGGTTATTCCTCTGCGAGTTCGACGGGCCCAGGACCAGGAGCCTGTGGGTCAAGGCCATAAAGGGATGAAATACGGCGATGTGAAGACCCCCAGGGCCAAGGGAGGCCCTGCCAGGGCCCCTCGGAGAGACGGGCCCTCGATGACTGCGGGCCTTTCCTGCCACTGACGACGATCCACTGACAACGGACACATAGAGGGGAATCATCCAAGATGTAGGAAATTCTCCAGGAGCCTGAGGCCCACCCTCTGGCTCTTCTCCGGGTGGAACTGGCAGGCGAAGACATTGTCCTTCCAAACGCTGGAGGCGAACTCTATGCCATAGTCCGTCACAGTGGCGGTCACCGAGGGATCCTCTGGCTCACCGTAATAGGAATGCACGAAGTAGCAGTGGGCCCCCTGGGGGATCCCTTCGAAGATCGGGAGTCCCTTCAGGATCCTCAAGGCGTTCCACCCGATGTGCGGGACCTTCAGGGTGGCGGTCCCGCCTTGCCCCTGTGCGGGCATGTCCGACGGAAAACGCCGCACCCGCCCCTTCAGGACCCCCAGGCCAGGGGTCCGGCCGAACTCCTCGCTCTCCTCGAATAGGATCTGGAGACCGAGGCAGATCCCGAGATACGGCTTGCCCCGGTGGATCGCCTCCAGGATAGCCTCGGTGAGCCCCAGGCTATGGAGGTTGGCCATACAGTCCGAGAAGGCGCCCACGCCCGGCAGGACCACCCTCTCGGCCGAGGTCACGACCCTCGGGTCATGGGTGAGCCTGGCGTCTGCCCCCAGGTGATGAAAGGCCTTCCACACGCTCCTGAGGTTCCCCATGCCGTAGTCCACGATGGCGATCAAGGGCGGCGACCTCCTCCTGAAAGTTCCCCTTGGTATCATATCCGCTCGATGGCACAGCGGCAAGGCAATGGCTCTTCGACGAGAAGACGCGGGATGGAGAGAGATCCCTTTGACAATCCCCACGCAATAGGCCTATCTTTTCAGCATGAGCAGATGAGATCATTAGTTCGACTCCTGCCTTCTGGAGGGGGATCTCCATGGCCTATCAG
>CAZOXN010000226.1:0-5079 GCA_964583655.1 uncultured Desulfarculaceae bacterium
GGACTCCACGGAGAGATTCTGGGCCTCGTCCAGGATGAGCGTGGTATGCCGTCCTCTCTGGAACTCGGATACCATGAATCGGCCGAGGGCCTCGTGGAGCTCGGGCTTGCCCTTGCCCTCGTGAGCGATGGAGAACTCCCCACACAGGGCGCGAAGAAGCTCCTCGGGGCTCAGGCTGGTCTGAGAGAGAAGGGCCACGGGGAGCTCCTCACCGTGGGACTTCAACAAGTGGTTGAGCAGCGTGGTCTTTCCGGTGCCCGCCTCGCCCGTGATGACCACGAAGCCGGCCCGGCTCACTATCCCGTACTCCAGGAATGTCAGCGCCGCCTCGTGCCTCCTGCTCCGGTAAAGGAACTCCGGATCCGGGGCAAGGCGGAAGGGAAGCTGCGTGAAGCCGTAATGCGTCTCGTACATGGTTCACCGTCTCGGCGTAAACCCTTGGCCCATATGGAGCCCATCGCAACGGTTCATCACCCGCCCGAGGAGCTTGTCGGCGGGGACGAGCTCCACGGCCCGGCGAAGCTCGGGCAGTGGAGTAAACCCCGCCCGAACCACCACCAAGACGGCATCCACGAGCTGGGCCAGAACGATGGCATCGGCGCCTTCCAGCAGGGAGGGGGCGTCGAAGAGGATGAATCGATCCGGATAGCGCCCCCTCATCTCGCTGACCAGGGACCGCATCCTGGGAGACCCTAGAAGCTCAGCGCTTTCGGCCACCGTGCGCCCCCCGGAGATGACGCTCAGTTTCTCCACTCCCGGCCAAACTATGATCTCCTGGAGGGGGCGAGTTCCCAGCAAATGGTCTGTGAGACCGGCCTGGCTCTCGTACCCCATGAGGCGGTGAACGTCCTGTCGTCTGAGGTCGCAGTCCACAAGCAGCGTGGTCTGGTTGAACTCCATGGCGAAGATCAACGCCAGGTTCACGGCCGTGGTGGTCTTGCCTTCGCCCGAAACAGCGCTTGTGATCATGAAGCTTTTCCAGCCGTGTTGCCGGGCGCGCTGAAGGATCTGAGCGCGAAGCACCTTGTAGGGCTCCGCCTCCGGTGCGCCTGGGTCTACGCAAACGCAGCGGCCTGCCGAGAGCCGCTTCGGATCCAGGGAGACGTGGCGGGACTTGGAGTAAACAGGAGCGCGCCACTCACCCTCGGGCCCGGGCCCCCCCGGGAGGGTCCCGACCCTTCCGGGCGCGCAGTCGGTGTCTACCGAGGGACGACCCTGGTTGGCCCTCTCCAGGGCTCTTCTAAGCCTTTCCACCCTGACCTTCCTCCCTCACATCCTGGCCACCCTCCTGGCCAGACGGGCCCAGAACACGTCCAGGTCCATGACCAGGAAGTGGAGGGCCGCCACTCCCAGAACCAGGGTGATCAACACGCCCACCGCCACGGCCGCACGGCGTATCTTTCGGGCTCTGAGCTCCTGTTCCGTGACGATCACGGGAATGGCAGCCAGCACAGGGATCGAGGTGTAAAACGCGAGGGCGTCCGTGCTCCGTATGGAGCGGTCCGAGAACTCCCTCAGGGCCCCGATCCCAACGCCCGCCCCGATGCCAAGGACCACGCCGATCACCATGATGGCCAGGCGGTTGGGCTTGTGGGGCCTTTCGGGAAGCCTGGCAGGGTCCACCAGTGTGAACCGCTCGCCCTTTTGCTCCCGTTCCAGTCCATGGGCCACCCGCGCCTCCATGGACTTCTTCATGAGGTCATTGAACTTGAGTAGTGTATTGTCCCTCTCCACGATGAGGGCCTTGTATTCCTCCTCCACCCTGGGGGTGGCCTCCACCCGGGCGCGGTACTCCTCCCGCTTACGCCTGACCTCCTCCATCTGCCGTTTCAAGGACTCGATCTCGGCCCTCGTGCTGGCCAGTTGTGCCGCAAGGGTGACATAGGAGGGGTTGTCGGGCTGGCCACCCGAAGTCTCCCCCGGCTTTCCGCCGTCCGGCTTGCCGCGGTCCCCCAAGCGCTTCTCCAGCTCCTCAATCTCCGCTTTGGTCTTGACCACGTCAGGATACTGATCCGAGAAACGGCTCCGGAGAGAGATCAGTTGTACCCGCAGATCGTCCAGCCGCCTCTTGTCCTCAGAGCCCGAGGGCGGGATGGCGGCAAGCTGGGTCTCGAGATAGCTCTCTCGCTCCTTCTGCGTGCGAATCTGATCGCTTAGGACCTCCATATCCCGCTCAGACCTTTCCAGCCCCTGAAGATTGACGGCAAGGAGCTCGGGAAGCGCCTGCACGTGCACCTTCTTGAACGTGGCGATCTTCGCCTCCAGGTCGGCAAGATGGGCCCTCATTGAGTTGGCCTCCTCATCGAAGAACTTGGAGGCCTCCTGGGCCTGGCGCTCCCGCACCTGCAGGTTCTCCTCCAGATAGAGGGAGGCCAGGACATTGGCCACCTGTTGAACCACCTGGGGGTTTTTCCCCTCGTACGAGAGGGTGAAGGCGATGGTGGCCTTCTTGGGCTGGCCGGTCCTCGGGTCCACCACGTCCGCGCTCAGGGTCTGCAGCTTGATGTCCTTGCGCATCCTTTCGACGATCTCCTCGGTGGCCCAGCTCCCCCGCAGGTCCGCGTAAAGGTTGAAACGGTTGATTACCTCCAGGAGCTTGGTGAAGCTTATGATGCGTTGGTGGATGGTCTGCAGCCGCTTCTCGGCGTAGCCCGTCACTGTGGACATTACGTACTCGGGAGGGATCTCCTGTTCCTCGATGAGGATAGTCGATGAGGACTTGTACACGGGAGGCAGCAAAACGGCCACGGCCCCTGCCGTTGCCATCACCGTCAATGTCGGCAGGAGGATGCTCCACCTGCGCCTCCTGAGGATCTCGAGAAAATCGCCAACGCTCTTGGGATGCGTGTCCATGCGGTCTCACGTTTGTAGGAAAGGATCTGGACCCAAAGCTTCACTCTGCCCCTTTTCTGTGACGTTTTGGATGCGGGAGGGCGACAATTCCGAGTCCGGCGTTCCACCGATCCCAGGATCGGATCCGATGGCCTCCCCGGCTCGGGAAACGTTGGCCTTGGGCCCAGTGGAGGTCCGGATTCCCGCTCTTCCCTGGTCGATGCTCGCCACGCAGTTCTCCCTCCTTCATCTTTTCAGCAGATCGTGGCGGAAGGTCAGGCGCATGGAGGCCAGGTTGCGGGACTTGGTTGCAGCCGTCACCAGATCGTGCACCAGGCTCAAGGTGTACGAGCCCTCCAGCAAGAACTTCTCGGAGATCTCCCATCCTATGGAAGGCCGCAGGGTGAAGGCCTGCTCGTCGATCTCCTCTGTGCCGAACTCCCCAGCCTCGGCCCGGTTGAGGAAGAACGAGGCGTTGAGCCTGCCCCACAGCTTCTCCGCGAAGCGGTGCTCCAGATCCAAGGTGAGCCCTGTGCGCTCCGTGGGCCCGTGGCGGCCACTGGCCATCATGAGGTCGTGCTGGAGTCCCACTGCGGCGTTGGTCCGCTCCCACCTGTAGAGGAGGGCGAGCTTGAGCACCGCTCCAGGGCTGCTTTGCTCGTGCTGCTCGCTGACGATCCTGAAGGAGGCGGGAAAAGGCACGAACTCCAAGCTTTGGACCTCGAACCGAAAGATGCTGTAGCGCGTGCCGGCGTCCGTGGATAGCTTGAGCCTCTCGCTCAAGTCGTGTCCCGCACCCAAGGTCCACCAAAAGCTGTCCACGGTGGAGCTTTCCGATAGGTACCGTGTGTATCCAAGGTTCATGCGGCCCACGGTGTTGGGCAGCCAGTCGGCCAGGTCTCGGCCCAAGCCAAAGCCAAGGCCGTGGGCCTGGTTGTCGGACAGCTGAGGGTCCGAGAAGATCTCCTGCTCGAAGGAGTACGACCCCCCTGCGGAGAGTTTCTCGGACAGGGCGTAATCCCCCGAGATCGATCCGGTGAACCTCTGCCGGGTGGCGGCGTTGAGCAGAAGCCCTGTGGTAGCCACGTCCCGGTCCGGAGAGTTGTCCCGCAGGTAACCCGCATCCAAGGACACCTTGGCCAGGGGACTCAACCGGTAGCGGAGGCTCCCGTTGTAGAAGTGGTTCAAGGCGTCCAGATCCGTGTTTCGGGCATAAAGGAGGAGGTCGGTGCGCCCCCCAAGCCTCAGGTCCAACCTCTCAGTGCGCTCCACCAGCTCGGAGCCCGCTGAGACCGTGGTGACCAAATCCATCTCCCGGTCCTTTGTCTGGAAGAAGAGGTTGTCGTTGAACTCCTGCTGCACGGATAGCGAGCTGTTCAGGTGGAGTTCCTGGCCCTCGGCCTCCACGGCCCATACTCCCAGTATGGCCAGCACGATCCATGGGGGTGTGGTAAGGCGCATGCCCAGGTCCTTGGTGGGATGGACCCCGCCTCACGGGATCAAAAGGACGTCGCCCCGCTTGAGCCGGATGTTCTGTTCCAGACGCACACCCCTGGCAACCTCATCGTATCGGAAGGGGATGACGCTGTTTTGGCCGTTCTCCTGGCGGAAGACCTTGATCTCGTTTCGACTGGCAAAGGGGTTGAGCCCTCCTGCCATGGCCAGGGCCTGAAGCACATTGACGTTGGTGGTGAGGGTGAAGCGCCCCGGGTTGTTCACCCGGCCGATGACGTAGATTATCATGCTGTTGACCTGGCGGATGCTCACGGAGAGAACCGGGTCGGGGACAAAGGGCTTGAGACGCTCCTCCATCTCCCCCTTGAGTTGGTAAAGAGTGCGCTCAGAAGCCTGGATCTCGCCGATGAGAGGAAAAGAGATCTTGCCGTCGGGGGTGATGGTCACGGTGCGCGTTAGGGCCTCGTCCTTCCAGACCGAGATGTCAAGGACATCCCCGGGGCCCAAAACGTAGTCCTCACCGGGCCAGGCCGCTGGGGCCTCTGTTGATGAAGCTAAAGCTGAGCTCTCAGATGGCGGCGCCAACTCCGACAGAAGAGAGCAGGCCGAGACCCACAGCCCGGCCATGCACAAAAGCAAAATCCCCCAAAGCCTCGAGATCATGATGCTGTGAACTCCCCTTTTCTCAGTCCTTTCCATTGGTCGCCGACTTCTTCGGCAGCCTTTCGCTTGCAATTCGTCCCTCGTATTCCTGCACGATCTTCTCGATCTCCACCTTCTTGAACTGGGTGA
>CAZOXN010000227.1:0-5064 GCA_964583655.1 uncultured Desulfarculaceae bacterium
GTGCCTGGCGTGCGAGTTCGCGTGCCGCCAGCGCGGGAACAATGCCATAACCATCGAGGCTTCCATCGCCGGTCTGGACGCCTATCGCAAGAGACACGGGACAGCTCACTGAGAGGGGATGGAACTATGGGGATCCTGGTAGATGAGAAGACCAGCGTGATCGTCCTGGGGATAACCGGGAGGGAGGGATCGGCGCGGGCCGGTTACATGAAGGCCTATGGGACCAAGGTGGTGGCCGGATCGACCCCTGGCAGGGGGGGGACGGAGGTAGACGGCATTCCGGTTTACGACTCCGTGGAAGAGGCCGTGGAGGTCCACGGTCCCATAGACGCAGCGGTGACCTTCGTCCCTGGGCCAGCCCTGAGGGATGCGGTCATAGGATGCGTGGAAGCCGGGGTGAAGTTCATAGTCTGCCCTGTCGAGAGGGTCCCCCTCCACGACATCTTGGAGATGATGTACGTGGCGAGGAACGCGGGGGCCAAGATCCTGGGGCCCGGCACCATCGGGATCCTCAACCCTGGCAAGGCGGTCCTGGGGTGGCTGGGGGCCAATCCCAAGTGGGCCAACACCGTATTCGTGCCCGGGAACGTGGGGGTCATATCCAGGAGCGGGGGGCAGTCGGGGACGGTACCTTGGGCCCTCAAGGAGGCCGGGCTGGGCATGAGCACGGTGGTCCACGTGGGCACCGAGCCAGTGACCGGGATCTCCATGGGAGACCTCCTCCTGGAGTTCGAGAAGGACTCGGAGACCAAGGCCGTGGCGGTCTTCGGCGAGATCGGTGGGGCCCACGAGGAGGAGGCCGCTCAGTGCATAAGGGAAGGGAGGTTCACCAAGCCCTTCGTCATCTTCGTGGCCGGGGCATGGGCCCCGCCCGGCATGAGGTTCTCGCATGCGAGCAGCATCATAGAGAGGGGCAAGGGGTCTGCCAAGGGGAAGATCGAGACCCTCAAGGAGGCAGGGGCCCACGTGGTGGAACGGCCCGATGACATCGCCCCAACGGTCAAGAGGCTGCTGGAAGGGTGAAGGTCTGAAATGCTACAGGGCGAAGCCCCGCACTGGAGGCCGCCCTGACAGCCCAAGGACAAAGGATAACCTGCGGTGAGGCCGTTGGCCCACTAGCTCTGAGTACACAACCCACTGACGACAAATCGAGGAGGCGAGCTATGGCTGTGATGCGATCCGTTTTCTACATCCCAGGAAACAACGAGAAGATGGTCTCCAAGGCCCCTACCTTTCCCGCCGACATAGTCACGCTGGACCTGGAGGACTCGGTCCCTCCGGCTGAGAAGCCCAAGGCGAGGGAGATGGTTCGGGAGAACCTGAAGTATGCAGCCGGGGGCGGGGCCGAGGTCTATGTCCGGGTCAACAACTGGGAGACCCTCTTGACCAACGACGACCTAGAGGCCGTGGTGCACGAAGGGCTAGACGGGGTCTGCCTGGCCAAGTGCGGCGGGCCGGATCATGTCCGAAGGCTGGACTGGAAGCTCGAGGAACTGGAGCGCAGGAGGGGGATCCCGGTGGGGACGGTGAAGATCCAGCTTCTCGTCGAGACGGCCAAGGGGGTGATCAATGCCTATCCGTCCGCCATCGAGAGCCCGAGGGTCAACTCCCTGATCTTCGGCGCGGTGGACTACACCAAGGACATGCGGGTGAAGCTCACCACCGATGGGGAGGAGCTCAAGTACGCCAGGGCCCACACCGCGGTGGCTGCCCGGGCCGCGGGCTGCATCGCCATCGACTGCCCGTTCGTGGCCTTCCAAGACATGGAGGCCTTCGAGAGGGACACGGCGTACGGCCGGACCCTGGGGTACGAGGGCCGCATGCTGATCCATCCTAGCCAGATAGAGCCGTCCCATAGGATCTACACCCCGGCCCCTGAGGACGTGGAATGGGCCACAGGGGTGGTGGAGATGTTCGAGAAGGAGGCCCTGGCCAAGGGACTGGCCGCGGTGTCGTACAAGGGGAAGATGGTGGATACGCCGGTCTACGAGAATGCCAGGACCATCCTGGCCGTCATGGCCGAGATCCAGGCCAAGGACGAGGCGAGGAAGGCGGTCAAGAAGTGAGGTCGGCTCGGGCCATGACAATCCCCCACAGCCGAGGGCACGGGTAGATGTCGGGGCCCCAGGGGGGTTCCAAACCTGCCTTGGGCGGGCTATGCTGTGAAGAGGGCGTTGGAAAGGCTAAGAAGGAGGTGTCACCATGGACAAGGGGATCCTTGCCAGGGAGGTGGAGGCCATTGTCGGAAAGGGCAACGCCCTTTATGACAAGGCCTCTTTGGCCGTGTACGAGTACGACGCATCGCTCTTCAAGGGCGTCCCGGATGTCGTGGCCTTTGCCCTCACCACCGACCACGTCTCCAGGCTGGTCAAGCTGGCCCATCGCCTCAAGGTGGCGTTTCTCGCTAGGGGCGCCGGCACGAACCTCAGTGGCGGCACAGCACCCACCAAGGGCGGTATCATCATCGATCTGTGCAGGATGAACCGCATCTTGAACATCGACCTGGAGAACCAGACCGCCTTGGTGGAACCAGGGGTCTACAACCTCACCCTACAGAACGCCTTGGCCCCGCACGGTTATTATTATGCCCCGGACCCGGCCAGCCAGAAGGTCTCCACCATGGGTGGGAACGTCGGGGAGAACTCCGGAGGCCCACACTGCCTGAAGTACGGTGTGACGAGCAACCACGTGCTGGGGGCCGAGGTGGTGCTGCCCGACGGGGATGTGGTCTGGTTCGGGGGAATGGCTGCGGATGTGCCAGGGCCGGACCTCCTGGGGCTCCTGGTGGGCTCCGAGGGGACCTTGGGGATAGCAACCAAGATCCTGGTGCGCATCATGCGCTCCCCGGAGCATGTGGTCACCATGCTTGCCATATTCAACTCCCTGGAGGAGGCGGGTCAGACCGTCTCCGACATCATCGGAGAGGGGATTATCCCCGCCACACTGGAGATCATGGATAATCTGGTGATCCGTGCGGTGGAGGCCTCGGTGAAGGCCGGGTATCCTTTGGACGCCGAAGCGGTCCTCATCATCGAGCTCGACGGCCTGGCCGACGGCATGGAGGAGCAGGCGGAGAGGATACTGGAGATCTGCCGCAAGAACAATGTGGTGAGCGCCAGGAGGGCCAGGGACAGCGTGGAGAGGGGGGAACTGTGGGCTGGCAGGCGAGGGGCCTTCGGTGCCATATCGCGGCTCAGACCGAGCTACCTCGTGTGCGATGGCACGGTGCCGAGGACAAGGCTCCCTGAGGCACTGGCCGCGGTGAAGAGGATCTCCAAGAAGTACGATCTCCCCATCGGGAACGTCTTCCACGCGGGCGACGGCAACCTCCATCCCCTCATCCTGTTCGATGCCCGAAATCCTGAGGAACTGGAGAGGGTCCACGAGGCAGGCAGTGAGATCCTGAAGGCGTGCGCCGATCTGGGCGGGACCATAAGCGGTGAGCATGGAATAGGCACTGAGAAGCTCAAGGAGATGCCCCTGGTCTTCAAGAGGGACGACGTTGAGGTGATGCGCGCCATAAAGGTGGCACTGGACCCAGAGGGGCTTTGCAATCCCGGGAAGTTGATCCCGTTGCCAGAGGCCTTTTCCAGCCTCGAGGTCCATTGAGGCTGGAAGATGGCAAGGGCACTGGGTGGGCTGGCGCATGCGACTTGCAGGGTGAGAGGGAGGTTACATGGCTCCTGGCGCGAGAGGGAGTGAAGGGGTTGTGATGCCCCCTGGGGTTGGCGAGCTGAGGCGTCTGGGTGTCGAGGTCAGGGGGGTGGAGAGTCCCAAGGACGACGCCGGGGTCCTGCGGGTGGTGTCCAAGGCCGCAAAGGAGGGACTCAAGGTCTTCCCCGTGGCAGGGGGGACCTCCCTGGGCGTGGCCATGCTGCCGGATGCGGTGGACATAGCCCTGGACATGACGGGTCTTGACAGCATCAGGTCCATAGATCCGGGTAACCTGAACTTGAGTGTCCAGGCAGGGAAGCCCATAGACGCCATAAACCAGGAGCTGGCTTCGGTGGAGAAGGGCTTTTTCCTGCCTCTGGATCCCCCCGGGGCGGATCGCGCGACCGTGGGAGGGGTTTATGCTGCCAATGTCTCGGGCCCTCTGCGCCTCCTTTACGGCTCCTTGAGGGATCTGGCCCTCGGGGTAAGGGCCATCGATGCGCGGGGCAAGGAGGTCTCCTTCGGTGGTGTGACGGTCAAGAACGTCTCCGGGTACGACATGACCAAGTTCCTGATAGGCTCTGCCGGGTCTCTTTGCGTGGTCACCGGCATCTCCCTGAGGATACTCCCCATCCCCCAGGCAGCCTCCCTGTGCGACATAGGGTTCGATGGGGCTCAGGCCGCGGAGGGGTTCCTGGCGGGATTGCGGGCCTCGGTCTTGGTCCCATCGGCTGTGGTCATGACCGGTCCCCTGGATGGGGAAGCGGGCGTGCGGGTCCTGACAGCCTTTGAAGGACATCCCAAGGCCGTGGAGCGACAGGGCCGAGATCTGATTCGCATGGCAGGGGCCCACGGTGGTACGGGGGAGGCCAGACCGGGAAGGGAGGCCATGCGCTTGGGTCTGAGGGGCGCGGTGGACCCGGAGGGCATGACCGAGTCTGTCCTCACCCTGAAGGCGACCGTACCCCTGGTGCGGGGCTCAGGGGCCTATGTGGCCTTGGCCTCCTCTGCCAGGTAGGCGGGCGTGAAGGGAAAGATGGCCTTGCTGGCCAACAACGGGATCCTGTATCTGCACCTCGAGGCAGACTCGGAGGAGTCCCTGGAGGGCTATTGCAGGGAGGCCAGGGAGACCGTGCTGAGATGGGCAGGACATTTGATCCCGGTTCGGGGCCCCAGAGGCGTCTTGTCTGCTTGGGGCCCCAGGGTGGAGCCAGCCCTGGGAAAGAAGGTCCTGAGGCCCATCAAGGAGAGGCTTGATCCCAAGGGGGTCTTCCTGCCCCTGGTTTGAAACGGAACGAGAGACCGGCTCGACCTTCGCGGTGGCCTCGGGGGTCGAACGCCTCACCCATGATGGACGGAGGCTCAGATGAGCGACCACAATTCGCGGCGGGACTTCCTTCATACCCTGGC
>CAZOXN010000228.1:0-5062 GCA_964583655.1 uncultured Desulfarculaceae bacterium
ATCCCAGATGGCCGACGGCAAGGCGGACGTCTGGATCAACATGATAGTGGCGGGTCACCCGGCCATCTCCGAGCTGGCCATCTCCACCGAGCTGGTTTTCCTGCCCATGAGCGACGAGATCATAGAGAAGCTCAAGGCCCACGGGTACGAGAAGGCCTTTCTCCCGGCCAAGACCTTCAAGGGACAGGACCAAGACGTCCCCATGCTCGGGTGGCCCACCATGCTGGTGGCGCACAGGGACCTCAAGCCGGAGGTGGCCTATATCTTGACCAAGGCCGTGGTGGAGAACAAGGAGAAGTTGGTCAAGGGGCACGCGGCCCTCAAGGACTTCAACCCAGATGAGGCATGGAACTTCAAGAAGTACGGCATGCCACTCCATCCAGGGGCCGAGAAGTATTACAAGGAGAAGGGGATGCTTAAATAGGGATCCGTTGTCCGCTGGGGAGTCGGGGGGCGAATCGCCCCCTTTCTCATGTGTGTCACAGATGGATGGCTAGATGGAAGGGATCGTCGTGTCATGTCCCCGTGCCCCAGTGATCCCGGTGACTGCTGCCAAGACCAGGGGCGAGGAGTGAGTGGGGGAGAGGCGGATGCTGGCTCGGTCCATGATCTATCTGAGTTCGTTGAAGGAGTTCGCGAAACCCGCCGCAGTGGTCGCCATAGCGTGGTCGCTCTTACAAATATATGCCGTGATAAAGTGTTTTTTCCACCCGCTCTTCTTCTACCCCATCCACGTCATCTTCGCCATTTCCATGGTCTACCTCAATTACCCGGTGAGAAAAGGGGCCAGGACCCTGAGGCTCGCGGATTACGGTTTGGTGGGGCTGAGCTTCGGTATCGGGGCGTATCTGGTGCTCAACTTCGAGAGATATTCAACGAGGATCCCGTTCGTTCACCCGCCCACCACGCTGGACATCGTCTGCGGGGTATCCCTCGTCTTGATCCTGCTGGAGGCATGCAGGCGGATAGTCGGGTGGAGCCTCACCTCTGTGGCCATCGCGTTCATAGTCTATGCCTTCGTGGGCAAGCACCTGCCCGGACTCCTGGCCCACCGTGGCCTCTCCTTGGAGAGGTTCGTGGACCTCCAGGCCATCTCGGTCAACGGGATCTTCGGCCTCCCCACAGAGGTGTCGGCAGAGCTGGTCTTCTACTTCATCCTCTTCGGTGCCTTCCTGGAGCGCTCAGGAGGCGGCGAGCTGTTTTCGGACATGGCATATTCCGTCACCGGTAGGGTCAGGGGAGGGGCGGCCAAGGCCAGCGTGGTATCGAGCTCCCTTTACGGGACCATCTCAGGGAGCGCCGTGGCCAACGTGGTCGTGGACGGGATGTTCACCATCCCCCTCATGAAGAAGAGCGGTTTCGACCGCGCTTACGCGGCCGCGGTGGAGGCCGTGGCATCCACGGGCGGTCAGATAATGCCCCCCATCATGGGCGCTGCGGCCTTCCTCCTGGCACAGGTGGTGGGGATATCTTATTGGGAGGTGGCCATAGCGGCCGCCATCCCTGCTTTCCTCTATTACGTAGGGCTTTTCGCGGCCATCGACTTCCAGTCAGGCAAGATGGGCCTTCGGGGGTTGGGCAAGGAAGAACTCCCGGACGTAGGAAAGGGATTGAGGCTACGGATCCACCTCCTGATTCCTTTGATGATAATGGTCTACTGTATAATCACAGGGGCGGTGACGCCCGTCAGGGCTGCCTACTATGCCATCCTGATCACGGTGGTAATCAGTTTCATCCGCAAGGCCACCATGATGGGGCCGGCAAGGCTCCTTGCTGCATTGCAGAAGGCAGGAAACGAGGCCACCAGCGTCGCCATCCCGTGTGCCGTGGCCGGTGTGGTCATAGGGATCATCGTGAACTCGGGCTTGGGCCTCAAGTTCACGGACCTCATGCTCCAGCTATCCCACCAGATCCTGATCGTCACCCTCCTCCTGGTGATGGTGGCCGTGATCATGCTTGGGATGGGGATGCCCACCAGTGCCGCCTATCTGCTCTCAGCGGTCCTGATGGCGCCGGCACTTGTGAACCTGGGCGTGACGCCCATCGCCGCCCATCTCTTCATCCTATACTTCGCGGTGATCTCCATGATAACCCCCCCGGTGGCCCTGGCCGCCTACGCCGCGGCCTCCATCAGCGAGTCGGACCTATGGGAGACAGGGATGGCCGCGTTCAAGATCGCCCTGCCTGGTTTTCTGATCCCGTACGTGTTCGTGTTCCACAACGGCCTGTTGCTCAAAGGAGATCCGCTCGAGATAGTCTGGGTGACCTTCACCACGACAGTGGGGATAGTCGGGTTGGCAGGCGCCCTGAGTGGATACCTCCTCGGAGGGATCGGCCCACTGAGACGTCTGGCCTTGGCAGCCGGGGCGGTGCTCCTCATTGTCCCAGAGAAGATGACGGACCTGGTGGGATTGGCCATCCTGGTATTCGTCTTCTTGGTCCAGATCTGGAGGCGGGGCCGTGGCAATGAGGTGTCAGAGGCCGCGGGGGAGAGATGAAACTTGAAGGGCCCGAGGGGAACGACCCTTGCTGGACTAAGTATTCAAGCCACGAGGGGTGCCCGTCTCCTCGTCCCATCCCATGGCCTTGTAATAGTCGCGAAGCATCTTGCGGAACTGCCCTTCCGGGACAACCTTTCCCCTGGCAGGGCCGTCCGGGAGCGGGTCTCGGAAGAGCCTCTCCGGGAGGGTGTCGTGGGCAGCGGTGTATCCCTCCCTGCGGTTGAAGGAGCGCTCCAAGGTGTTCACCCGGTCTCCCATCGAGAGCAGATCCTCTGGGTCCCATTTCCAGCCGGTCAGGGCCTCGAGGACCTGGGCGACGAGCGATAGATGCCTCTTGGGCTGGATGGCGAAGGTGCAGGCAGGGAGGCTGTCCAGCAATATCCTCTCCCTGGCCAGGTCCCTGATGACTACGCCCACGTCTACTGAGGAAAGGGGGGTGCCTGTGTTGAGCTCCCACCTTGCGGCAAGACCTAGGGCGTGATGGCACCCCCCGCGGTTACCGGCAGCGTAGACCACGGCCTGGCTCAAGGCCCCACGGGGGTCGTACCCCCCGAGCTCCAGCCCCTTGCACTGCACGGCGAAGTGGTCGGTGCCCTTGCCCAGTCCCCTGGCGGCCCTTCTCGTCCCCTCGGCCAGGATGTCTCCGATACCTCGCCTCATGGCGATCTCTTCCAAGAGGACAGCGGCAGCCCGGTGGTTGCCGAAACGCAGATCCAGACCTCCGGTGTCATCGGCCGAGAGCACGCCACTTTCGAAGCACTCCATGGCGAATCCGATGGTGACGCCGGTGGATATGGTGTCCAGGCCCAACTCGTCGCACCTGTGGTTCGCATGGATCACGAACTCCGGGATCCCAATCCCCAGGTTGGAGCCCAAGGCATAGAGGGTCTCGTACTCGGGGCCTATGTCCCATGCGCCTGCGAACTCCCCTGACTCCACGCGCATCTCCTTTGCGCACTTGATGGGGCAAGATGGGCACCCCACATCCCTCCGGACGAACCCTCCTCCCTCGCGCAAGTACGGCATGGATATCCTCCAGGCATCGGGGAAGGTCCCATGAGTCCAGTTTCGTGTAGGGAGGATCCCCCATCCGCTCAGGAGCTCAGGCCCGTCTGCAGTCCCGTATCTGGGGAAGTCCTTCCTCGGACCAGGGTTCTCCGTGATGTCCTTCATGATGCCCCTTAGACCTGCCACGAATCCTTCCCGATCCACAGGTCCCACCCGCATCTGTCCGGCCACACCAATGGCCTTGAGGTTCTTGGAGCCCATGACGGCCCCTCCGCCCCCTCGGCCG
Organism: uncultured Desulfarculaceae bacterium; assembly: GCA_964583655.1. Lineage (GTDB taxonomy): Bacteria > Desulfobacterota > Desulfocorpusculales > Desulfocorpusculum > Desulfocorpusculum > CAZOXN01. The sequence goes on from CAZOXN010000228.1 coordinate 3,796, forward strand.
AAGCTGCGATGATCGTCGGTCATGACCGATGCGAAACGCACCTTCCTTTCGCCGGCAGGGCCGATAGCGATGAACGAGAGGTCCTCTCCGTGCGCGTTATTGACCGTTCTCAAGGTGGGGGAGACCTCCATATCCTTGAGCTCCGGGGACGGGCGGACGGATACCTGGTCATCCCTGATAATGAGGACGCTCTGCTCGGGGGCGATCCCGGTCACGACCAGGCAGTCGAACCCAGCCTTCTTCAGGGATCTCCCGAATCCTCCCCCTGCCACCGAGTAGAGGTAGATCCCTGTGAGGGGGCCCTTGGTGGTGAGGACGACCCTGGAGGAGGTGGGAAAGGCGGTCCCGGTCAAGGGGCCCGTGGAGAAGACGAGGGGGTTGGAAGGGGAAAGAGGATCGAGGCCCGGTCGAGCGAGGCGATGCAGGAGCCAGACACCCAGGCCTCTGCCGCCCAAGTGGTCCCTCAGGACCTCCTCCGGTATCTCCTCGACACAGTGCCTCCCGGTGTCCAGGCTAACGTGAAGGATCCTCTTGCAGTAACCACCGGTGACCCGAGCCAGCAATCGTCCACCTCGGCCGTGTTACTCCATCCCGTATTCCCTCCACATGGACCTGACCCTCTCCATGTGCTCAGCGGGTGGGAGGGAAGGGGGGGGGAAGACCTGATGCATGGTGGCATCTATCACCACCTTGGAGGAGAGGGCCCGCCTCGGGTCCCCCTTTGGGACATCGGCCGGGGCCAGGGCAGGGTCCAGGGGGACCGGGACCGTGTCGGGCACCACGTGGATGTCCTTGTCGGGCCTGACCCTCCAGCTCATGGCCCATTCCACCTGGAACGGGTCGCGGATGTCTATGTCGGCATCCACCACGATGGTGAACTTCCCCAGGGATGGGTCCAGGGACCAGGCCCCCCAGACGAACTGCCAGAACTGGCCGGGATACGGGTGCTCCACGGAGAGGATCATGTACGAGGCGGCCCCCCCGCTTTCGGTGATGTGGACGTCCTTCACCGGGAGCAGGAGGGTGTCTCTCAAGTGCGAGTAGATGGCGGACTCCCTGCCGAAGCTCCTCATGAGGCTGCTTTCGCTCGGGGGCATCTGACTGATGTATGCATGATATATCGGGTCGTTGCGGTGCGTGATGGCCTTTATCTCCACCACCGGGGCCATGCCGGCTGGTCCCATGTACCCTGAGTACTCCCCAAAGGGCCCCTCTGGCTCCAGATAGTTGGGGGGGATCTCGCCTTCGATCACGATCTCCGCGTGCG
>CAZOXN010000229.1:0-5061 GCA_964583655.1 uncultured Desulfarculaceae bacterium
CCCCTTGCCTCTTCGAGGAGATGGGGGCAGGGCCACGCGCTCTCCATGGGATGACGGCCGATAGACGTTGAGCTAGCTCCCGTTCAAGAGTCATTTGTGCGGCTTGAGGCCGCATGGGGGTTTGCGGATGCGGCCTGATGCCGCCCCGGATTTGTGGAACAGACGTCATGCCTTGATCATCTCCACGCTGAGTGGCTTCCTGACACCTGTTCTGGGTTCCTCGGTGAACATAGCCCTGGCGTCGATTCAGGAGGAGTTGTCCATCGATGCCGTATTGTTGAGCTGGATACCAACGGCCTTTCTCCTTGCCTGTGCGGTGGCCCTGGTCCCCACGGGCAGACTGGCGGATATCCTGGGCAGGAAGAAGGTCTTCGCCGCGGGGACCGTGACCTTCACCATCGCTTCGGTGCTTTGTGGGGTATCCCAGACAGCGTCCTGGCTGGTGGCCTTTCGGGCGCTCCAGGGCATCGGCAGCGCGATGATCTTCTCCACTGGTGTGGCGATCCTGGCGTCGGTCTTCCCACCTCAAGAAAGGGGGCGCGCCATGGGATTGAATGTCGCTGCGGTGTACTGCGGTCTTTCCTTGGGACCGTTTCTTGGTGGCGTCCTGACCCAACAGGTCGGCTGGAGGAGCGTGTTCTTTTTCCCTGTCCCCCTGGGCATTGCCTCTGCGTATTTCTCCCTTCGATTGCGGGGTGAGTGGGCCGAGGCCAAGGGCGAGCCTTTCGATCTCGTGGGATCGATCATCTACGCCCTGGCCATAGTGGCCGTCATGTTCGGGCTTTCCAGCCTCCCTGGTGCCCTGGGTGCCGGGCTCTTGTCCCTGGGGGGCATCGGGGTGGTGGGGTTCGTCATGTGGGAACAAAGGGCGAGGCACCCTGTCTTGGAGATGACCCTCTTCAAGGAGAACGCCGTCTTTGCCTTTTCCAGTCTGGCCGCGCTCATCCATTACAGCGCCACCTTCGCTGTCAGCTTCTTGTTGAGCCTCTACCTGCAGTACGTCAAAGGGCTCGACCCTCAGGGCGCTGGCCTTGTCTTGGTCTCCCAGCCTGTTGTCATGGCCCTCATCTCTCCGCTGGCAGGGCGGGTCTCGGATAGGATCGAGCCAAGGGGCGTTGCCTCCTCCGGAATGGCATTGACAGCCATGGGGCTGGCGCTAATGGCGTTCTTGAAACCAGAGACTCCCACGACCTCTGTGGTCGGCACCCTGGTCCTCCTGGGTCTGGGGTTCGCCCTCTTTTCATCTCCGAACATGAACGCCATCATGGGCTCCGTGGAGAAGAGGCTTTACGGTGCGGCATCAGGTACTCTGGGGACCATGCGCCTCCTGGGGCAGATGTTCAGTATGGGGATCGCGGCCTTGATCTTCTCCACCTACATCGGAAGGGTCCAGATCGACCCGCAGCACTACCCGGCCTTTATGCAGGGGACCAGGACCGCCTTTGTCGTGTTCACGCTCCTCTGTTGCCTTGGAGTCTGGGCCTCCTTGAAAAGGGGGAAGCTTCATGATAGCAAGTAAAGATCAGACCCTGGAAAAGCCTTCCGTTGATGCGGGGTTGCCATGGACCCGGTGACTTTGTCTAGACTTCAGTTCGCCATCACCACGATGTTCCACATCTTGTTTCCGGTCCTCACCATAGGCCTGGCCGTCTATCTGGTCCTGGTGGAGCTCCTGTGGCTGTGGACCAAACAGGAGATCTATTATCGGATGTATCGATTCTGGGTGAGGATCTTTGCCATCCATTTCGCGGTGGGGGTGGTGAGCGGCATTGTGCTGGAGTTCGAGTTCGGAACGAATTTCTCCCGGTTTTCCCAGGCGGTCGCCAACGTCTTCGCCCCGCTGATGGCCTATGAGGGGATGACCGCCTTCTTTCTGGAGGCCGGGTTTCTGGGGATCATGCTCTTTGGCTGGTCCCGTGTCTCGCGGCTCATGCACTTCGCCGCCACCTGCTTGGTGGCCGCAGGGGCCAGCCTCTCGGCCTTCTGGATAATGGCGGCGAACTCCTGGATGCAGACCCCCGACGGGTTTCGCTTGGTGCAAGGAAAGTTCATGGTCACTGATTTCAAGGCGGCGATATTCACCCCCGCCTTCCCAACTCACCTGGCCCACATGCTGGTGGCCTCTTACGAGACCGCTGCCTTTGCTGTGGCAGGCATCAGCGCTTACTTCCTCTTGAAGGGGAGGGAAACGGAATTCTACAGGCGCTCCCTGGTAGTGGCCTTGGGGATGGCCGTGGTCTTCGCGCCCTTGCAGGCGGTAGTAGGCGATCTCAAGGGCATGGCAGTGGCAAGGCACCAGCCCCTGAAACTTGCGGCCATGGAGGCTCATTGGGAGACCAATACCACGGGAGGAGCCCCGTTCGTGGTCTTCGCACTTCCTGACATGAATGCGGAGAGGAATCGATTGGAGCTCACCGTGCCCAGTGGGCTGAGCCTCCTGATCACGCGATCTCTGGACGGAAAGGTTCTGGGACTCAAGGAGTTCCCGCCGGAGGATCGGCCATATGTCCCTGTCCTTTTCTGGTCTTTTCGCATCATGGTGGGCATAGGGTATTTGTTCCTCTTGGTCATCACCTGGGGGATGGTCCTCTGGATCACAAGACGATCACCTCTGGGCAACAAGGCCTTCTTGCGGGCCCTGGTGGCCATGCAGCCATTGGGCTTCTTGGCCACCGAGCTCGGATGGATCACCACAGAGCTCGGCCGTCAGCCATGGGTGGTCTATGGTCTCATGAGGACCGCAGATGGTGTGTCACCGATCCCTGCAGGCAATGTCCTGTGGTCCCTGGGTCTTTTTGCGGTGATCATCCCGCTCATTGGGTGGAGTTACTTCCGTTATGTGATCAAGACCTTGCGGCGTGGTCCGGACCTGGAGAGCCCCATTCCACCCGTGCAGATCCCGGCTGGGATGATCCCCCTGAGAGGCCGCAAGGGTGAAGCGAGGGATGGTCAATGGACTTGATCATAGTTTGGTCGGGACTGGTGGCCTTTGTGATGATCATGTACGTGGTGCTGGATGGTATAAGCCTAGGAGTGGGGGTGTTGTTTCCGAGCGCTCAGGGGGAAGCCGAACAGGAGGTGATGATCGAGAGCATCGCCCCGGTCTGGGATTCCAATCAGACCTGGATCGTCTTCGGCGGCGGGGCCATATTCGCAGCGTTCCCAGTGGTCTACGGGGTGCTTTCCAGTGCCCTTTACATCCCCCTGATAACGTTTGTGTCTGGTCTCATATTCCGGGGGGTCGCCTTCGAGTTTCGGGCCAGTGCAGCCCGCAAGGGACCGTGGAATAAGGCCTTTTTTGCAGGCAGCCTGGTGGCGGTGCTGTCCCAGGGCATGACCCTAGGCGGTGTCCTGAGTGGGGTCCGGGTGGTGGATGGCCATTTCGGGGGTGGGGCCCTGGATTGGCTGAACCCGTTCTCGGTCATGGTCAGCGTGGCCTTGGTGCCCGGCTATGCCATGCTGGGGTCATGTTACCTCATACTCAAGACCACTGGCCCGGTGCAGGGAAGGGCTTACAAGCAAGCCATGTGGTCTGGGATGGCGGTGCTCGCGTTCATGGCGGTGGTGACTGTGTGGACACCGTTCCATTACCCGGTCGTCATGACCCACTGGTTCGCTCCTCCTCGGATCTACTTCGTGTGGATGTTCCCTATCATGGGGCTGGCTGCAGCCTACGCGCTGTTCAAGGGTCTGATGGCGAGGCGAGAGCGCCTCCCGCTTCTCTGTGGCATTGGGCTCTTCCTCTCCGGTTATTTCGGCCTGCTGACGTCTCTCTACCCCTTCGCGATCCCCCCTAGCGTCACCATTTACGAGGCTGCAGCCCAGCCAGAGAGCCTATGGTTCATGCTCGTGGGGGTGGGGGTGGTGCTGCCGTTGGTAGTCGCTTATACGTCTTACAGCCACTGGGTCTTCCGGGGAAAGGTGCAACTGGAAGGATATTGAGGGATGGACAACCGCGGGTTGGGCGAGCCTGGACAGGAGGAGAGACATCCATGAAAGGAACGTTGCCTCGGGAGGACGATGCCCTCCAACTCACGGTCCTCGGCAGTGGGGATGCCATGGGCAGCGGTGGACGCAATTTCCCCTCTTTTGTCCTCACCCTTGGGCGCCGCCACCTCCTCGTGGATTGTGGTCCATCCACACTGCCGGCTTACAAGGCCATGGGGCTCGACACCGGGGCCCTGGATGGGATCATCATCAGTCACCTTCACGGCGACCATTTCGCAGGGATCCCCTATTTCTTTCTGGAATTCCAGTTCATCTCCAGGAGATCGCGGCCGGTCTTCTTGTTGGGCCCTGAGGGCCTTCGGAGACAGGTCCATGCCTTGCTCGAGGCCACGTACCCCGATCTACTGAGGGCACACCACTGGTCTTTCCCCATAGGTTACCTGGAGCTTCGACCAGGCTCAACTCATCACGAAGGGGATCTGGAGGTGGAAGGGTTCCAGATGGATCACGGAGCGCAGAACGCCCTGGGATATCGGATAAACTGGGGCGGAAAGGTGGTAGGATACAGTGGGGACACTACGTGGAACGATCGGATCCCCGCCTTGGCCAACGGGTGCGACTTGTTCTTGTGCGAGTGCTTTTTCTACGACTTCGTCCATCCCTCCCACATCCGGTACGTCGAACTCAAGGCTCATCTCCACGAGATCCGTTCCAGGAGGATCCTCCTGTTCCACCTGGGGCCGGAAATGCTCCAACGTCTCTCCGAGGTGGACATGGAAGTGGCCTCGGACAGGATGGTCGTGCGGGTCTGACATCGAGGCATTCGTCCGCGTTCATTCCATCCTTTCGATGACCTTGAGGCAATAGACCGAATTCCGGGTCTGAAAGCTGTCCCAGAACACCCGGGTGACGCGGGAGGATCGGAAGATCGCACCGTTGTCCTTGAAGAGGAAGTATCTCTCTCCCTCTGTGGGATGGATGACCTCCCAACCTTCGTGCACGGCACCCAAGGGGACCTTGGGATGCTTTATGCCGTCTATCCTTTGAATGGATACCTTTCTGGGCATGTGGTTACCTCCTCGTCCCGTATCTTGGCCCATGACCTCCCACGGT
>CAZOXN010000230.1:0-5021 GCA_964583655.1 uncultured Desulfarculaceae bacterium
CTCCCATGGGATCCTGCCTTCTCAATCCTTCGCCATCGCCTTCTCCAGCACGGAGAGGTTGTAGCGCATCATCTTCACGTAGTCGGACCCGTAGGGGGGTCTTCCCCCCAAGGGGTCCAACAGGAGCACCTTCGCCCCGGCTTCCTTGGCGATTACCTCAGCCACACGCGGGCTGAGCTGAGGCTCGGCGAAGATCACCTCGATCTTGTAATCTCGAATGGCCTTCACGATCCTTTGGATATGCCGCGGGGCGGGCTCCCTGCCTGGGGAGGGCTCTATGACCCCCACCTCCCGCAGCCCGTACCTCCTGGAGAAATATGCATAAGCAGGATGAAAGCAGACATATTCCCGGATCCTGAAACCGGAGACGCTATTCTCGATATCCTCGTGAAGCCCTTGAAGCTGCCCCAAGAACCTTGACAGGTTCCCCAGGTAGAATCTCTCGTTACCGGGATCGACCTGGATGAAGGCGCGGCAGATGGCCCTGGAGATTTCCTGGGCAAGTATGGGATCCAGCCACACGTGCGGGTTTCCCTTCCCGTGGTGGTGAGTCGCCCTTTCCCCGGGACCGATCCTCGCCGATTTGTCCTGGGCGTGGCCCCCCTGGAGGTGCCCCTCTTGGGTCTCCCCTACGTGATCGTGTTCTTCAGCATCTTGTATGAGAGAGATCCCGTGGGTCGCCTCCACCACCAGCTGGGTGGCATGCCTCGAGGAGAGCAGCCTTTGGGCCCATGGTTCCATCCCGGCGCCGATGTAAACGAAGACCCGGGCCTGGGTTGCCTTGGCCACCAGAGAAGGAGGTGGCTCAAAGGTGTGCGGGCTTGCCCCTGGAGGAACCAGGACCTGGACCTCCACCCGATCTCCGCCGATCTGGTTGCAGAAGTCCCCCAATGGAAGGATGCTGGCCACGACAGGGAGCTTGTCAGCAAAAGCGGCTGACCAGAGGGAAACTGCCCCACTCGAGAGCACCCACACACACGAGCAAACCAAGAGGATTGCGATCCTCTTTAGAAGGCTCTGACCCCTAGCCAAACGGTTTTTCTCGGGGCCATGGCCAAGGTTCTTGGTTGTGGATGTCATCATGGCGCGTCCTCCTCGTCAGTTTCAAAAGGCACCTCCAGGGCGGAAAAGAATGCAACAAAGTCTCATCTAGGATATCACCCCCCGGCATCTTGAGCAGGTACCTGCAACGCGTATCTCTATGCGCTCGGCCTCGTTGCCCAGAGGCCCTCTCAGTTCGCCCCACAGCCTCTCGATCGGAACCGGGTCGAGGCACTGTACCTCCCCGCACTTCTGGCATTGGAAGTGAGGGTGCGGGGGGTGGTGCTCGCAGGCAAGCTCGAAACGCGACCCCTTGCCCCCCATGGGGAGCCGCCTCAGGATCCCAAGCCGCGTGAAATCGTCCAAAATCCGGTAAATGGTCACACGGTTGACCTTGCCGCTGGCCCTCACCCCTTCCAGGATCTCATGGGCCGTCATGGCGCGTTGGCCGTCTGCCATGACACCGAGCAGGGCGAGCCGAAGACGGGTTGCCCTCATCCCTTTGGAGGCAATCAGCTTCTGGAAATCGCAACGATCACCCATGTTGCGATCTTATAGAAAAAGCAACTGAGTTGCAAGAGTCTCCAGGCTCCAGGAAGGTGTCAGGATATCCTTCCCGGGTGATTCCTCTCGCCATCTTCAGGACGAGACATCGAGATCTGCAACCAATGGGGCTCATAGCTCGACGGCCAGCACGAGTCCCTGGCCGGGGAAGCCTGCCCAGGGGCTTCATGGCACGGAACCGATGCTGGCGCCTTCTTGGGAAATCTTTCGCGTTCTGCTATGCTCTTGAGTGTGTGTGGGTTTCCTCGGCCGGATTACCCCAAGGTGCCGCACCGGGGTCCGGGACAGCACCGTAGGCGGCAGCGTTCATAGAAGGCCTCTGTGGAATGAAATCTCCCCACGCCACTGCCTGGACGGAATTGCTCGGAAGAAGCGTGGTCACGCCTGACCAACTGGCGCAGGCCTTGCCGGTGGACCGTGCGGAGACCGAGGAGGTCAGCGCCCGTTACCCCCTTCGCATCAACCCTTATTACCTCTCTTTGATCCGCTATCCCGGAGATCCCATTTGGCTGCAAGTCATCCCGGACCGTCGAGAGATCGAGGACACGGGGGGCATGGAGGACCCGTTGGACGAGGAGCGGCTCAGCCCGGTGCCCAACCTGGTTCACCGCTATCCTGACCGCGTCCTATTGCTGGTCTCCAATCGATGTGCGACTTTTTGCCGGTTCTGCAACAGGAAACGTAAGATAGGTCTCTCCTTCCCGGTCAACGATCAGACCATCGGGCAAGGACTGGACTACATCGCACGGCACCCGGAGGTGAGGGATGTGCTCCTGTCGGGAGGGGACCCCTTGCTCCTTGAAGACCCAGTCCTGGACCGACTCCTCAGTGCCCTCAGGTCCATACCTCATGTGGAGATCCTTCGCATAGGGACCAGGGTCCCCTGCACGCTTCCTCATCGAATCACACCCTCGCTGTGCCGCATCTTGAGGCGCTACATCCCCCTGTACGTCAGCACGCACTTCAACCACCCGTGGGAGCTGACCCTGGAGGCAAAGTGGGCCTGCTCCCGTCTGGTCGATCACGGCATACCAGTGGGAAATCAGGCGGTCCTTCTCCGTGGCGTCAACGACGACTCAGGGGTCCTGGCAGAGCTGATGAGGGGCTTGGCCATGGCCAGGGTGAAGCCGTACTATCTGTTTCATGCGGACCTGGTGAAAGGGACGTCCCATTTCCGCACCTCCATCACCAAGGGGCTGGACATCATGGAAGCCCTCCTCCGATCTGTCCCGCGATTCTGCATCCCCGACTATGTCGTCGACTTGCCTCAAGGTGGGGGGAAGGTGCCGTTGGGCCGAAGGCAAGGGGCGTGCAGCTCACAATGGTCTACCTAGGCTGAGAGGGGCTTGGCCTTGGTCTTCTGCAGGGTACGGAAATGACCAGATGAGGCAAGAGAAAGGGGCAACCCTCTTCCCCACTGTCACCACCGAAGGCCCAAATCTCCATTGCCTCCTGGCAGGCCTCTGAGAGCTACTTACTTAATCGGATTTGGATTCATCCGGTTCGTTCGGTACAGTGACTGCCATCCTTCTATGGCTCCAAACCTGACTCTGGAGACATAACAAAGGCAACGTCAGGTTCGAGGGGTATTTGGTGTTGACGACCCCTGGGGAGCCGGGGGGACAGCAAGAGAGGGTTCATGGCACTGCAACGGTCTTGTGGGTGGGGGAGCATATAGGCCCACGGCCTCTCCCCCGGCTGCTCCTCCATAGCGTGGTATTGACTTGCCGCGTTCTGCCTCGTGTAATAGTCACGGTATTGTGATTATGGATGTGGCCGAGACCCAATGACTCCTCGGGAGGAAGACCCAATGTCGGATAGAGTTACCTTGGTGCGGGCAGGATGGATGATTGCAGCCCATGATCTGCCGGCCGTGGCCGATGGTGCTGTGGCAGTGAAAGGTGATTCCATAGAGGCTGCGGGGACTTATGCACAGCTCTCCCAGCAATACCCAGGGTCCCCTGTGATCGGAGAGAGTCGACACCTTCTCATCCCCGGCCTCATCAACGCCCACAGCCATGGCCGCGGGCTTACGGATTTCCAGCGGGGGGCCCTGGACAATACCCTGGAGTCATGGCTCATCGATACGCGGAAGTACATCCCGGTTTCAACCTACGACGATGTGGCACTGTCGGCGATCCGGCTCCTCAAGTCCGGCGTCACTACTACCATGCACAACCACATCCTAAAGGACCCGGTGGCCTACGAAAGCGAGTTCGACGAAGCCATCCGGGCATACTCGGACGCGGGCATGCGTGTTCAGTTCAACCCGGGGGTGCGAAACGACAATCCCTTTGTCTATGGCGACAACGCCGCATTTCTCCAGAGACTTCCCGAGGACGTGCGGCAGGCCTTGACCCGTCCCTTGCCCGCAGGGGCGTTAAGTGGGGAGAACTTCGTCCGTGCGGTCCAGGATCTGCGAAAGCGATGCGAAGGTCCCATGTGCAGGATCGGCTTTGGGCCACTGGCCCCGCAATGGTGCACGGACTCACTGCTCAGGGAGATTCGGCAGGCAGCAGACGAGATGGAAGCCCCGTTTCACCTTCACGCCGTTCAATCCGTCTTCCAGAAGATATATGGATTGAAGAGATATGGAAAGACGCTCATCGCCCATCTAGGCGACATCGGCCTTCTGGGACCAAACCTGGTCATAGGCCATTGCGTGTGGCCCACCGAATCCGACATCAGGCTCCTGGCAGCCACGGGCACCGGTGTGACCCACCACCCCTCATGCAACCTCAGGCAGAGAAATGGCATTGCCCCGGTCTACGCCATGCTCAAAGCCGGGGTCAAAGTGGGGCTGGGCCTGGACGGCAAGTCCATAAACGATGACGACGACTTCATACAGGAGATGAAGGTCTGTTACCGTCTCCACAGGTTGCCCTCCCTGGAGCTCAATTCTCCGCACCTGACAAGCCGAGAGGTGCTTCTCATGGCCACTGAGAACCCCGCCAAGCTCCTTGGCTTCGGAAGGGAACTGGGCCGGCTGGAGCCGAGCCGCAAGGCGGATCTGGTGCTCTTAGACTACGAGGCCATGTGCGCTCCTTACGTGGACCCGGCTCACGACCCCGTGGATGTGCTCCTCTATCGGGGCCTGGGGCGGCACGTCCGAACCGTCATGGTGGCAGGGAAGATAGTGGTTCAGGATGGAAGGGTGCTTACCCTGGACGAGGCTGAAATAGGGCGAAGGCTGGCCATCGCGGCTGGCCGCCCCAGGACTGACGCGGAGAGGGAGTTCGTGCGGATAATGGACGTGCTCAAAGGGCATGTGATCGAGTTCTACAAGGGCTGGAGCGAGGAGCTCAGGATCGACCCGTTCTATAAGGTGAACTCCCGTATCGACGGACTCTGAGAGATCACCGGCCAGGGCAAAACTACGTTTGACGGCTCCGCGAGGAGTCCATCTGCCGGTTTCA
>CAZOXN010000231.1:0-5017 GCA_964583655.1 uncultured Desulfarculaceae bacterium
GTAGTTGACGATGGCCATGAGGGACAGGGGGACCAGGGATCCCAGGAGGCCCAGGATGATCATGTTTCGGCGAAGCCGGTCATATCGCTCGGGGACCTCGCCGTAATCGGAGAAGTCCCTGAGCTCCCGAGGGAGGAGCCGCAGCCACTGCTTGATCCTGTCAACCATCTCCCGACATCGCCCCGGCCCTAACCTCTCAATGCCCGCCCGTCCCCAGGATACCGGAGGCCGCGAGGCACAGGACCAATATCTCGATCACGGTGATCATCAAGAAGGCCAAGTCCTTCTTCTTGAGATAGGCAGGGATCAAGGTGACGAAGCAGATCGAGGTCATCCCAGCCAGCAAGGCGATCCCGATGAAGTTGAGGAAGTCTCCTTTGCCCAGCAGCGATATCCACCCCCACCCCACCGGCACACGGGCGTCATGAACGTACTGGCCCGAGGGGCCAGACCAGTATCTGGTGATCTCCTGGACGGGGACGTACGGCTCCAGCAGGCCTGTGATGTAGATCACGTAGGTGATCCCCATCAGGAATATGCTCGCCCAGCAGCCATAGAAGAGGAGGTTCGCGTATACGACTTGCTCCCTTGATTCGGTGGCCGAAGAACTCATTGACCCATTCTCCATTTCCTAGATTCCAAGCCCCTTCCACAAGGCCCTACCCCCTGCGAAGAAGAGGACCCCGATCACCAAATAACGGATGTACTTGGGTTTGGCGATTGCCAGGACTCTGACCCCAAGGAAGGACCCGAGCATGAGCCCGACGATGGAGGGGATGGCCATGAGGGGAATGACACACCCTTGATTCAAATAGACCCATGCCGCCGATGCGTCCGTGATGGAGAGGAGGAACTTGCTGGTCCCCACGGCGATCTTCAAGGGGGCCCCCATCAGGAGGTTGAGCACGGGCACATTGGCCCACCCTGCCCCCAGCCCGAACATCCCCGCCATGACCCCTATGACCGTGAAAAGGACGAGCCCGGGGAGGGTCCTGTGGGTCTTCCACTCCACCTCCTCTCCGCTCCACGGCTCCGTGTAGACCCCTGACATCTTGAGAGCAGCCCCGATGGGGTCCTGGTTCCTCACCTCGGGTCGCTCCACGTTCTTGGAGGTAGCCAGCAGTACCGCGATGAAGACGATCGTAGCCCCGAGGCATATCTGCACCACGTTGGTCGGCAGGGCAAGACCGAGATAAGCCCCAACGATGGAGCATGAGGAGGCGATGACCGCCACAGGAAGGGCGAGCCTGAGATTGGCCAGGTTGCGGCGAAGGAGCCCCGGCCCAGCGGCGAGGGCACCGGCCAGCGCCACCAGGAGCCCGGCACCCCTGACGAAGTCCAGGTGGAAGGGGAAGAAGCCGCTCACCAAGGGGACATAGAGCACCCCTCCCCCTACCCCGGCCAAGACCGCGATGATCCCCAAGACAAAGCAGAAGAAAAAGAGCACAAGGGGCCAGACCCACCATGGGGTGGTGGAAGCTGGAGACCCCTCCTGTGCCCACGCCAGATCGGAAAACCCCACCATAAGGACCGAAGCCAGTATGATCCAGGACAGGACTCCTCTCCTCATTGCCCGCACGGGCGACCGCCAATCTCCTTCACCTGAGATCTCTATCCCCGCGATCCTCATCGTCTCTCCTGATGCAGCGATTCTCTATCTAGTCAGTTTCCTTGGATTTTTGAACGGGCCCAGAAACAACAGCGCAGAAGTTAACAGATGCGCCCTTCTGCGTCAAGCCAATGGGGAGGTGCTGGGAGTGATGGAAATGAGAAGTCAATGCACAGGATCGAGGGGTGGAACTCGGCGGCGCGAGCCAAGGAGGGCAAGGCCAGGGGCCCTCCGGTTCAAGTGGCCTCTTACGTCACTGGGCCGTGTCGAACCCCTCCAGTTGGAATTGCTTGATCTTTCGCCACAGGGAGACGCGGTCTATGCCCAGGATCTCTGCGGCCTTGGTCTTGTTTCCGTCCGTCTGAGAGAGGACCCATTTGATGTATTCCCGCTCTGTCTCGGCCAAGGTGGGCATGTCTCGGGAGCCCGGGCGCACGGCCCGGAATCGGATCCTCCGGAGCTCCTCGGGGAGGTCCTCCGGCCCCAGCACCTCCCCTCTGGACAGGGTGACCGCCCTCTCCACGATGTTCTCCAGCTCCCGGACGTTCCCTGGGAACGGGTAGTTCATCAGGGCATCCATCATCTCGTCGGAGATCCCCCTCACCTGCCTTCCCTGCCTTTCGGAATATTTCCTCATGAAGTGATGGACCAGAAGCGGGATGTCGTCCCTTCGCTCGGCCAACGGCGGGACCCGCAGCGTGACCACGTTCAGCCGGAAGTAGAGGTCTGACCTGAAACGACCCTCCCCCACCAAGGCCTTCAGATCCTTGTTGGTGGCTGCCACTATGCGCACATCGATGGGCACAGGCCTGGTCCCCCCGACCCTCAGGAGCACCTGCTCCTGGATCACCCTGAGGACCTTGGACTGCATGGATGGCGGCATGTCCCCGATCTCATCCAAGAATATCGTGCCACCGTCTGCGGCCTCGAACAGACCCACCTTGGTGGTGGCAGCCCCGGTGAAGGCCTCCTTCTCGTGTCCGAAGAGCTCATTGGCCAGGAGTTCCTCTGAAAAGGCCCCGCAATTGAGGGCCACGAATCGCTTGTCCGCCCGACGGCTGGCGTGATGTATCTTGCGGGCGATGAGCTCCTTGCCCGTGCCCGTCTCGCCCACTATCAGGACGTTGCAGTCCGTGGGGGCAATCCTGTTGACGGTCTCCATGAGTTCCTGGATCTTTTGATTCTTCCCGATGATGAGGGGTGCTTCGCCCCGGCCCTTGAGTCTCTCCCGGAGCTCCTTGACCTCGTCCCTCAGATGCTTCTTCTCCAGGGCCTGGCGTACCAAGGCGCGGACCTCGTCGATCTGATACGGCTTGGGGATGTAATGAAAGGCGCCTCGCTTGATGGCCTCGATGGCTGAGGTGACGGTGGCGTATCCGGTGATCATGATCACTTCGGTCTCGGGGTAACGCTCCTTTACCCGGGAGAGGATCTCCATCCCGTCCACCTTCTCCATGCGCAGGTCCGTCACCACGAGATCAAAAGGCCTCTGTTCCAGGAGCCTCAAGGCCTCCGAGCCGCTCGCTACAGCCTGGATCTCATAATCTTCCCTGGAGAGGATATGCTCCAGGTTCTTGCGGGCGATCTCGTCGTCTTCCACGATCAGGACCGAAGAGCCCTTGGCCATCTCCTAAGTCCCCTCTCCCTGCAAGGGAAGTTGGATGGTGACAGTGGTGCCCTTCCCCACCTCGCTCTCCACAAAGATCCTCCCCTTGTGGCGCTCGATGATCCCATAGGTTACGGAGAGGCCCAGTCCGGTGCCCCTCCCCACCTCCTTGGTGGTGAAGAACGGATCGAAGATCCTGGGGATTATCTCCGCGGGGATCCCGACCCCTGTGTCCATGACCTGCAGGGTGGCCAGGCCCGACTCCTCGTCCACGGAGCCCAGGATGGTCAAGGTGCCTTCGGTGGGCATGGCCTGGATCCCGTTCATGAGGATGTTCATGAGGGCCTGCTCCATCCTAGCCTTGTCCAACCCCAGGACGATGCCCGTAGGGACCTCCACCGTGACTGCCACATGGGAGGGGATATCCCCCTTGAGGAGCTTCAGCGTGTCATGGACCACGGCATGAAGCTCCACAGGCTTGAGCTCGAACTCCTTTTCCCTCGAGAACTCCAGCAGGGCGCGCACTATGTCTCGCGCCTTGAGGACCTGATCCTCGATGGAGGCCAGAAGCTCCTTATGGTACTGGGGGAGTTTCTCGTCTGTCTCCTCCATGAGGATCTGACACGAGGTCGAGATGTTGCTCAAGGGGTTGTTGAGCTCATGCGCGACACCGCTCGTCAGGGTCCCCAGGGACGAGAGCTTCTCTGTCTGTATCATCTGCTCCCGATTGGCCTCCAACTGGAGGACCATGCGGTTGAAGGCCTCCACCAGCGAGCCTATTTCATCGCTCGAGTGGGCCCACGCGATGGGCCGGAAATCCCCCTGGGCCACGATCCGGGTGGCCTCCTCGATGGTGTGGAGGGGCCTGACCACCTTGGCCTCCAAGAAGTAAACGACAATGCCACCAGTGAGGATCGTCGTCA
Organism: uncultured Desulfarculaceae bacterium; assembly: GCA_964583655.1. GTDB lineage: Bacteria > Desulfobacterota > Desulfocorpusculales > Desulfocorpusculum > Desulfocorpusculum > CAZOXN01. The sequence goes on from CAZOXN010000231.1 coordinate 4,139, forward strand.
CAAAGAAGATCCCGAACAGGATCCTGTAGGCGTGCAGGAGTCCTTGGATCCTGTCCCTTTGCCTCCTGGCCAGCATCTCGGTCTGGGTGATGAGGTCCTGGCCCGCGGCGCGTATCACGTTGATCTGGTCGCGCAAGACCTCTGCCCCCTCACTGCCCAATGTCGGGCCTGATCGCATGTCATGAACCGTGGAGAGGGCCCTCCTGTATATCCAAGAGAGATCCCTCACCTCGGACCAGAGACCCGGACGTACGGCCTCGTCCATCTCCGCCTTGGCGCTGAGGATGATCCTCTCGAATTGGTTGAAGTATCGAAGGGCCTCCTGAAAATCGTCCTCCCTCCCGTAAAGGAAGTAGTTCTTCTCGTAGCGCCGGACCTCCAGGACGAAGTTCACGAGGTTGTCGGCCTCATTGAGGGCAACGAGCTTCCTCTCTATCAAGATGAAGTAGCGATAGCTGAGGCCAACGAAGAGTGCCACCCCGCAAAAACACATGAGGAAACCCAATATCAGCCTCACGCGGATCTTGTGCAGGGACCTCAACATCCTTCCTTACGACCCCCCCTCCACACGGACGAAAGCCCGTCGGTCACCACCCCTTCGGCCCAGGAGGCTTCATAGGGATCTCATGGGCCGCGGGTTCAGGAAGATCATACCACAGTCGGCCTGCGGGATCAGTAATGGAGTCAAGAACGAGGCCCTTGACAGCATAGGATGAAGAGGTCGCCGCCAAGGTCAGGGCCATGTCCTTCCTGGGCAGGCAGACCCGCACCCCGAGGGTCGAGCCCCTGGCACACAGCGAACGAACCACGTACGGAAAGGTTCCAGGTGCTGTCGTTGAGCCAGAGCGGCGACCCGGTCTGCACGTCCAGGGCATACAG
>CAZOXN010000232.1:0-4996 GCA_964583655.1 uncultured Desulfarculaceae bacterium
GGGGTGGGATCTGTCTCGAGGCTCCTGGGGAGGAGGGGGGAATGAAGGTGACAGGCAAGGTAGTGGTCGAACTCTCGGCCCAGGAGGTGGAAGAGCTCCTGGCCGTGCTCATGGACGAGGACAGAGATGCGGCCTTGCGCTTCCTGAAGGAGCGCCTGGGCAAGAAGGTCCAGGATCAGATCAGGCCCCATTGCGTCCCTGTCTTCGAGGTCTCGTACAGCCCGAGGCAGAAGGACCGTTTCGTGAAGTAGGCTGCAACGGGTCATGGCGGACTGACTCACCACTTCGAGAAGAGGGCCTTGGGCTCCGACGGCGCCACTTCATCGGCAGTGGCTTGTCGCCGGTGGGCCAAGGCCGTCCACCCCGGGCACGACCCGGTGCACTGGCTCCCAAGGGCTAAGCGGTCATGTGGTTTTGGCGTTTCCACGGGCGGCTTGGCAAAGGCGTGTCGGCGCGGACATCCCCCGGGGCCAGATCCTTTGGACAATCAAGCGCCGAAGACCTGAAGTCCGATGAAGATGTCACCACACTCCTGACCAACCATGCAGGCAAGATGACCCATCCTTCCAATACATGCCCCCGGGGTCCAAGCCCTGGGATGGCAGACCCATGGGCGAATTTATCTCGACTGATTTGATAGTTGACAACATCCTAATATTCGAATATGATGATAATCGAACACGGTGTACATCCCGTGTCGATCCCTTTCTTTCCATAGGAGGTTCCCATGGGCCAGTTGGACCAGGAGAGAAGATCCCATCTGGAGGAGATGTTCGGCGAGCGCGTCTGCTTCCGCGAGACCGAGCGCAGGCTCTACGGTCACGACATAGGCGCCCTCCCCGGCCTGATCAAGGTCCTGGTGGGCGAGACCGTGCCAGAGGCCGTGGTCCAGCCCCAGACAGAGGAGGAGTTGGTGGAACTGGTGCGCTGGGCAAGGGAGAACGCCATACCCCTGACCCCCAGGGCCAAGGCCTCGTCCGGGTACGGGGGGGTCCTGCCCGTCAAGAAGGGCCTGGTGGTGGACTTCTACCGGCTCAACCGCGTGCTCAGCGTGGACCCTGGGGCGATGACCGCTACGGTCCAGGCAGGGGTCGTGTGGGAGAAGCTCGACAGGGAGTTGGCCAAGCACGGGCTGACCCTGAGGCTCTATCCCACGAGCTATCCGGCCTCCACCGTGGGCGGGTGGCTGGCACAGGGGGGCGCGGGCATCGGTTCGTACGAGGCGGGCTGGTTCCGCGACAGCGTGGTCTGCGCCAGGGTGGTGCAACCAGACGGCACCGTTAGGGAGTTCAGCGGTCCGGATTTGGACCTGATCTCGGATGCCGAGGGGATCACGGGCCTCATCAGCCAGGTCACCATCAAGGTCCAGCCCCTGGAAGATCTGGAGGTGGTGGCTGTGGGCTGCCCGGACGCCCATGAGCTCCAGAAACTCGTGGAGTCCATGGTGGCGGCGGGTCTTCCCATCTGGTCCCTCCTCTTCATCAACCCAAGGATGGCGGAACTCAAGAACAAGGCCCCCCTCCAGGAGCACTACGGCCATCCGGCCGAGGAGAGGGTCCTCTTGCCAGCATCCTACATCCTCACCCTGACGTTCCGGAAGAGAGACCGCGATCTGGTCATGGAGAAGCTCTCCACCCTGCTCAGGCCTTGCGAGGCCGAGATCCTCAGCGATCGCATCGCCCAGCACGAATGGAGGCACAGGTTCAAACTGATGGTGGTCAAGCGCCTCGGTCCGAGCCTGGTCCCTGCTGAGGTGGTGATCCCCCTCTCCTCCCTGGGAGACGTGATGACCGAGATCGAGCGCAAGGTGAATCAGCCCGTGGTCAAGGAAGGGGTCATCATCCGCGAGGGATCCAACGGCGAGCCCGAGGCGGTCATCCTGGGCTTCATCCCCAGCGATCAGCGCAAGTTCGATTTCAATTTCGTGTTCACACTTGTCTTGACCATCATGAAGATCGCCCAAAGGCACGGGGGGCGCCCTTATTCCACCGGGTTGTTCTTCGCCAAGAAGGCCAAGGAGGTCCTGGGGGAGGAAAGGGTCCGACGCCTGAAGGCCTTCAAAGAAAAGATGGACCCAAAGGGCATACTCAACCCCGGCAAGGTGATCGGCAATGGCCTGATAGGGGCCATGATGGGCCTGGGCTCCCTCCTGGAACCCATGGTCCGCCCCATCGGCAACCACATCATCACCAAGATAGGGGAGAGGCCCACCGAGCCGGTACGCGGCATCCCGGCCGATGTGGCCTGGTATGCGTACAGTTGTTCCCAGTGCGGCTACTGCATAGAGGAGTGCGACCAGTTCTACGGTCGCGGTTGGGAGAGCCAGAGCCCCCGCGGCAAGTGGTACTGGCTGAGGGAGTACATGGAGGGCCGCCAGGAGTGGGATCAGTTCATGGTGGACACCATGCTCGTGTGCACCACCTGCGAGCTGTGCAACCTGCGCTGTTCGGCATCCCTCCCCATAGAGCCCTCCTGGATGAAGCTCCGCGGCAAGCTCGTAAACCAGGACAGGAGGATGACCTTTCCGCCCTTCGAGATGATGGCCGCTGCCCTGGAGAAGGAGGGGAACATCTGGGCCGGTTACCGCAAGGACAGGAGCGCCTGGTTCCCAACGGACCTATGGGAGAGGCATGGACCCGACCATAAGTCATCCGTGGTCTATTTCGCCGGCTGCACCGCCAGCTACGTGGAGCACGACATCGGCATGGCCAGCGTGCGGTTGCTGGATGCAGCCGGGGTGGACTTCACCTATCTGGGCAAGAAGGAGAACTGCTGCGGCACGCCCATGCTCGTGGCAGGCAAGTGGGACCTATTCGCCGAGAACATGAAAAGGAACATAGAGGCGGTGAGACATGCCGGGGCCACTACCGTCGTGACCTCCTGCCCAGCCTGCGACATGATGTGGCGCCACGCCTATCCGAGCTGGGCCAAGAGATTGGGGATCGATTACGACATCCAGGCCAGGCATTACAGCGAGATCGTGGCCGAGAGGATCCAGTCCGGCGAGTTTCGTTTTCCCCAGGGGCTCGAGAGCCCGGTGACCGTGACCTGGCACGACTCGTGCCACATCGGGAGGGTATCCGGGGTCTACGAGCCCCCCAGGGAGCTGATCCAGGCCATACCCAACGCCCGTCTCGTGGAGATGAGCCACAACCGGCAGGCCGCGCATTGCTGCGGGAGTGTCCTCACCCTCATCAAAGAGCCCCCGGTGGCCGCTGAGGTGGGGAAGGTCAGGCTGGACGAGGCCGTCGAGGCCGGGGCCGAGAAGGTCCTGGCCCTGTGCCCGTGCTGCGAGTTCCAGTTGAGGGTCTCGGCCGACAAGAAAGGGGTCCCCATCGACGTGGTGGACCTGGCCAGGTTCGCGGCCTCGGCCCTGGGGCACGAGTTCCCGGACCCCAACCCGGAGGTGAGGAGGCAGTGGGCCGTGTTCGAGGCCATGATCCAACTGATGACACCACAGGGCTTTGCGGCCCTGATGGGGACCATGTGGCCGGAGCTCCTGGGGGCCATGCCCCTGGGCATGGGGAAGATGATGAGGCTCATGGGCAGGCTCCCGGGAGCCCTCGAGTTGATGAGGCCCATGTTCCCCATCCTGTTCCCGAGATTGCTCCCCTCGATGATGCCCAAGGTCATGCCTGCCATGCTGGCCCGCGTGGCAGACCGCATCCCCATGCCGGATTACATGAAAGAACAGATGCCAGAGCTCATGCCCAAGGTCATGGAGAACCTCATGCCGCACATGATCGGTGAGGTGGTCCCCTTGGTGACCCAGCCCATGATCGACTACCTCAGAGGCCGGGGACCGAGGCCTACCGAGCAGCTCCAGCCTGTCTGACGAGTCCATGGTCCCCCCTGCCCCTCCACAGCCGTTGGGGCAAAGGGGGGACCCGGATACGGGATTTGACAGGGAGCCGGCCTTTCTGGTATTCCAAACCCCATGGAAGGAGAACGACCACGGCACAGGCTGGCCCAGGTGGCCGCGGGCAAGTCCCCCCCGGACACCGTCATCGCCAACGCGACCCTCTTCGATGCCTTCACCGGCGAGTTCATCCCCGGGCAATCCGTCTGGATAAAAGACGGATGCATCGCTTACGTGGGTCCTGATCCATGGACAGAGGGTTCTGGGGAAGGTGAGTTCATTGACTGCGCAGGCAAGGTCCTGCTCCCCGGACTCCTGGACGCCCACACCCACGTGGCCTATCGCACCGGCATCGAAGAGTTCGTCAGGCACGTGATCCCGAGCGGGGTCACCACCGTGGTCACCGAGACCATAGAGCTGGCCACGGTAATGGGGATGGATGGGATCCAATCCCTAGTGGAGGCCCTGAGGGACCAGCCCATCAGGTTCTACTTCACGGTCCCACCCATGTGTGGGCTCACACCCATCGAGGAGGCCGTGGCCCCACCCCGTCATGACCTCCTGAAGCTCCTGCGGGACCCGTTGTGCCTTGGACTGGGGGAGGTCTATTGGGGAAACCTCCTCCTGGATGGCCCCCAAGGAGAAAGGGTGAGGGATCTCGCCGCCGTGGCCCTCCCCCTCGGCAAGAGGGTGGAGGGGCACACGGCAGGGGCCTCGGGCAGGAGGCTCCAGGCCTATACGGCCATGGGCGTCTCTTCCTGCCACGAGCCCATCACCGAGGAGCAGGTCCTGGAGAGGCTCAGGCTCGGATACTGGGTGATGATCCGGCAGGGGGCCATCAGGAAGGAGCTGGAGGGGGTCAAGGGGGTCTTCCACAGGGGGGTGGATTCGAGGAGATTGATCATCGCCACGGACTCCATGGACCCTGAGGGGTTCCTGGAGGAGGGTTACCTGGACGCCTCGGTGAGGAGGGCCTTGGAGCTGGGGGTCCCGCCAGGGAGGGTCTATCAGATGGTCACCCTCAACGCGGCCGAGCACTTCCGGCTGGATCACCTCCTCGGTGCCATCGCCCCGGGGATGGTGGCGGACATGGTCATCGTGCCGGCACCCGAAGAGTTCCGGCCCGACCTCGTGATG
>CAZOXN010000233.1:0-4988 GCA_964583655.1 uncultured Desulfarculaceae bacterium
CCCTATGTGAACGAAGACCTGACAGAACCTCGCGCCCTCAGCCGCCAAGGTCATATCCCCGGCCAGGGCTATGTTGGCCCCGACCCCGTAGGCGACCCCCCTTACCTTGCATATGAGGGGTCTCCGAAGACCCCTCAGGGAGAGGATGAGCCGGCTCCACTGCTTCATGGCCGCCAGGCACTGGGGGGCATCGCGCCCCTCGTGAAGGACCGTCACGTCCATGCCTGCGGAGAAGTGCCCCCCTGCCCCCTCCAGGACGACGACCCTGACCCCGTCGTCGACGGAGATGCGATCCAGGGCCGCTATGAACTCATGGAGCATCTCCAAGTCGAAGGCGTTCATGACGCCCGGGCGGTTCATGGTGAGCGTGGATATCGGTCCGTCCCGCCGGACGAGTATCCTACTATTCACTCTTCGTCCCTCCCGGATCTCTCACAGCAAGACCTGCACGGGGCCCCGCCTAGAGGTTTCTAGGAAAGCCACCTCTTCCTCCTCTTGTAGTGCTTGACCTCCTTGTAGCTCTTTCGGCTGCCCAGCTTGCTCAGTCCCAGGTAGAATTCCTTTATGTCCTCGTTCTCCTTGAGCCTCTCCGAGGGACCATCCAGGACGATCCTGCCGTTTTCCATGACGTAGCAGTAATGGGAGATGCCCAGGGAGGCCAGGGCGTTTTGTTCCACGAGGAGTATGGCTGTGCCCCTTTCCTCGTTGATCCGCCCCACGGTCTCGAAGATCACCTTCATGAGCAAAGGGGCAAGGCCCAGGGAAGGTTCGTCCAACAACATCACCTTGGGCGATGACATCAACGCGCGTCCGATGACCATCATCTGCTGTTCGCCCCCGGACAGCAACCCGCTGGTGCGGTGTCTCATGTCAAAGAGGGCGGAAAAGAGGTCGTAGACCGCCCTCAGCCTTTCCCGTATCTCCTTTTCGCCACCCTGGGCCAGGTATCCCACTCGGAGGTTTTCCTCCACGGTCATGTGCTGGAAGACTCTCCTCCCCTCCAAGACCTGGACGATCCCCATGAGGGCTATGCGGTGGGCGAGGTCTCGGTGGATCCTCCGGCCCAAGAAGAGGACCTCCCCGTCGGTGACCTCCCCCGATTCTGCCTTGAGCAGCCCCGAGATGGCCTTCAAGGTGGTGGACTTGCCGGCCCCGTTGGCGCCCAACAGGGTGACGATCTGCCCTTGTCCGACCCTGAGGGAGACGCCCTTCAGGACGTGGATCACCTTGTGGTAGAAGACATCGATCTGTCTTACCTCTAAAATGGAGACCTCCCGGGGCGTTCGGATGCAAAGTCAGAGTAGCCCTCAGTTATGTGGTTCGCAGTCACTCCAGCCGTCCAGACCTCCCATGGACACGCCGGGCCCATGCACCCGCGAACCGCAATCCTTCACCGAAACTGAGCCGGTCTCAAATCCGGGCCCTCGATGAACCTCCCCTTGGGGTCGAGGAGATACTTGATCTTTCCCCCCGATGCCGTGGTGGGGATGAGCCATGGGGTGGTCCGCCGCTTCTCGCTATAGGTCGTTATGGAGACTCCGTCCAGGAAGACCCAGTCCTTGAGGCTGTTGAGCTCGTTTTTCAGGGCCGCTGCATCCAGTTTGTCCCAGCCCACCTTGGCCACGGCCTGCCTCACGACATGGCGGGCCATGACCGCGTACTGCCAGCCCAAGGCGTAGAAGAGGGCCTCCTCGTTTCTCGTCCGGTTCTTCTTCTTGATGTATTCCAGCATCTTCTTGATACCGGGGTGTTCCGTGTCATCGAAGGGACGCATGGGGCTCGTCATGATGGCCCCCTCGAAGAGCTGCGGCTGGACCCGCGCCATGGCCTCCAGGCCGACGTTGCTCACGAGATTCACCTTGAGGCCGAGCTCCTTCACGGCCTTCATGATGACCAGGTAACCCCCGCCGGCCACGGAGGTGAAGAGCCAGTCCGGGTTGTGGCCCCTGATGCGAGCCACCTGGGTCGTAACGTCCACGTCCCTGATCCCGAAGAGCTCCGTGGCCACCAAGTCCACCTTGATCTCCTTGAGGTAGTCGAGGAATTCCTGGGAGAGGATGGAGCGGCCGAAGGTGGTGTCCCAGGTGAGGATGGCGGCCCTGGGGTTCCTGTTCTCCTTCCACAGGTCCCTGGCCACCTTGGCGGCCCCGGCCACCATCTCCTCGTAGAGGTTGTACGAGCCGTAGGCGTTTCCCACGGGGTAGAGGGATGGGAGACTGCTGCCCTCTATGCAGATGATCCCGTCCTGAACTAGTTTCTGCGGTATGGCCTCGCCCGTGGGGGTGTGCCACACCCCCAGGAACAGGGGTTTGGGCTTCATCCCCACCACCTCCGCGTATTGCTGGAGGCCGAGGGCCGCCTCCCCCTTGTTGTCGCGGATGTGGGCCCCCATCTTGACCCCGTCGATCCCGCCCAGTTCATGGTTTACGTATTCGACGGCGTCCAGGACGCCAGGGGCCGTGGGGCCCACCGTTGGGGCATAGGGCCCTGTCAGATCCGCGATGACGGCGATGGGAAAGGTCTCGGGTTTGGCCTGGGACTCCGCAGGCATGCCCAGCCACAGCGCCATGCATAGCAGTGCCCAGGCCGCACAAATAGCCTTCACGAACCCTCTCGGTTTCTCTTTCATCTCCTTTCCTCCTCTCTCGCAAGGTTTGGGTGCAGCTTCCCCACGGCACCTCCTAATAAGAAAAGGGCCACCTCCTGTAGAAATGCTTGAAGAGCTCCCACCGATGGGCGAGGCCCAGGGGCTCGAAGATCAGAAAGAGCAGGATCGTCAGGCCGAAGATGAACGGGCTTATCCCGTTTCTGATCGCCGCCCCTATATAATCGGGGAATAGGGATGCGAAGAGCGGCCCGATGGACTGGACCATTAGCTCCAGGATCCGTATGAAGGCCACCCCGAAGACGGTCCCGGGCACCGACCCCAACCCGCCCACGATGATCATCCCGAGATACCAGATGGACTCACGCAGGGAGAAGAAGTCCACATTGAGGGCGCCCACCCACAGGGCCCACATGCAGCCGCCGAGTCCGGCGTAGAGCGAGCAGATGAAGAAGGACAGGAGCTTGTACCGGAATATCTCCACCCCCATGATCTCCGCTGCCAGGTCATTGTCCCTGATGGCCACGAAGGCGCGGCCGATCTTGGATCTGGCGAGGTTCCGCGTGAAGTAGACCACGGCAACGGCGAACCCAATGATCACGTAATAGATCCTCTGCTGGGTGGAAAGGACGATCCCGAAGATGCTCGGGGCGGAGATCCGCACCGTGGACGTTCCTCCCGTGAGATCCGGCCTCAGGTTCACTATGGCCCAGGGTATGATGAACTGGGCCGCCAGGGTGGCCATGGCCAGATAGAACCCCTTGATGCGAAGAGAGGGAAGCCCGAAGATCAATCCCAGAAGCCCCGCTGCCATCACCCCGCACGGCAAGGCGAGCCAGAAGGACAGGCCCAGATGGTTCACGAGGATCATGAGGGTGTACCCCCCAGCGCCCATGAAGGCGCCCTGCCCCAGGGAGATCTGTCCGGTGAGCCCGGTGAGGATGTTGAGCCCTTGGGCGCTGATGACGGAGACGGCTACGAGGTTCACGGTGGTGAGGGTCACCCCGCTGACCAGGTATGGCAGGAAGGCCAGGACCAGGAGGCCGGCCAGGGTCAGGCCCCACTGGGTCGGGGTCCTGATGATGGCGCTGTCCTTCTCGTAACGGTCGTCGAAGATCCCGCACGGCCTGTACATGGGCAGCTCAGATCCTCTCTATCCGCTTTTGTCCCAACAAACCCTCGGGCCTCACGATGAGCACAAGGAGCAGGAGTATGTAAGCCGATATCTCTCCGAGCTTGGGGTCCAGAAGCCCGCCCGTGAGGCTCTCGATGATCCCCACGGCCAGCCCGCCCAGCACAGCGCCCAGGACTGACTCGAGGCCCCCGAAGATCACGGCCGGGAAAGCCTTGAGGGCGATGGCCGGGGTCTGGGCCGCGGTCAGCCCCAGGCGACTCCCCATCAGGAGCCCTGAGAGGCTCCCCAGGACGGCCGCGATGACCCAGGTCACTGCGAACATCAAGGTGATGTCCACCCCGCAGGCCATGGAAAGGGTGTGATCCTCGGAGATGGCCCTCATCCTCAAGCCGGTGCGGGTCCTCATGAAGAAGTACCCCAGGATCAGCAGGGCCAAAAGCGTGATGCCGAAGGCCCATAGGAGCTCGTGGGAGATGGCGATGTTGTGCACCAAGATGGTCCTTCCAGGGAGTAGCCCGGCAGGAAAGGTGAGGGTGTAACCTGTCCAGATCATCAGCATCAGGCCGCCCAGCATGCTGGACAGGGCGAGGGTGGCCATGATGATGGTGAGGATGGGCTGGCCAAGGAGGGGGCGAAACACGAGGCGCTCCACTGTCCCTCCCACTATGACCGCCATGAGGAGCGCCCCCAGCAGGGAGAGCCACAGGGGGAAACGAAGCCACACCACGAAGGAGTAACAGACAAACCCCCCCAGGACCATGAGTTCGCCCACCGCGAAGTTGAATATGCGTGTAGCCTTGTAAACGAGCACTATGCTCACGGCTATGAGGGCGTATATGCCGCCCGTCAGGAAACCGGTGGTGAGAAACTGCAAGGTGAGCAAACGAAGACCCCTTTCGTCAGTCGATTGCAACTGGTGACGGGGGGTGGCGGCATCGGTCTATTCCGTCTATCTCGTCTGTTCCGTCCGTCTCGTCTGTCTGGTCTGTCAGGTCCGAACAAAAGACGGGATCGTCACCTATTGGGGGCGCGATTCCCGAACGATTTGGCCTCCGGGGGATACTTGCCCCCTGCCTCGGTCGGCCTCAGCTTCGCTTCGCCCGAGAAGGCTTCCCCAGGTCCGAATCCTGGAAGATCGAAGCGCCTCGCCCAAGCCGCTCCGAGAAGCGCCGCCACCCTGTGGTCACTCACAGTGAAACCGGCAGATGGACTCCTCGCGGAGCCGTCAAACGTAGTTTTGCCCTGGCC
>CAZOXN010000234.1:0-4984 GCA_964583655.1 uncultured Desulfarculaceae bacterium
GAGGCCGAGTATCTGATGGCCCAGGCAGATCCCGAAGATGGGCTTCCTGTCCAGGAGCCTTCTCACCGTGTCGATGAGGTAAGGGACCCCTTCCGGGTCCCCTGGGCCGTTGGAAAGGAAGATCCCCTCGGGGTCCAACCCGAGGATCTCCTCCGCAGTAGCGTGGGCCGGCATGACCGTGACCCTGCAGCCCACTGCGCGAAGCAACCGCAAGATGTTGTACTTGATCCCCCCGTCCAGAGCGACCACACGGTACGGAGGAGCGTCGAGCCTGCCATTGAACCCAAGGGCTCTCTCGCCCCACTGCTCGTCTCCGAGGGAGAGCCTGCGTTCCTCCCACTGGTAAGGCTCCCGGCAGGTGACCTCCTTCACCAGGTCCCGGCCCACCAGACCGGGAGAGGACCGGGCCTTTTCCACCAGGTTGGAAGGGTCTAGGTCCACCGTGGAGATCACGGCCTTCATGGCACCGGCTTGTCGGATATGCTTGGTGAGTGCTCGCGTATCAATGCCCTCGATGCCTATGATGCCGTGTCTGGACAAGTATTCTCCGAGCGAACTCCTCGCGCGCCAGTTGCTGTACGCGGGGGAGTACTCCCTGACAACGAAGCCCTCCACGTGAGGCCTCCAAGACTCTACATCCTCGTCGTTGACCCCGTAGTTACCTATGAGGGGATACGTCATGGTGACGATCTGGCCCTTGTAAGACGGATCCGTAAGGATCTCCTGGTACCCGGACATGGAGGTGTTGAATACGGCCTCCCCGTATGCCTCCCCTTCGGCCCCGAAGGAGGTCCCCTCGAAATATGTCCCGTCCTCCAAGGCGATGACCGCACGTCTCACATCCATCAATGCCTCCCCATAGCCGCCGTGGATTCGTCGACCGTCCCCGTCCGCGGTCAAGCGCCCTTCTCTGGGCCCTCGCCGTCACGGAGATAGAGGATCAGGGCGTTGGTATCCGCCCCAGCGTCAGGGGGATTTCCCCCTCCCCTGAGCAAGGTCTCTTCCTCCTGACCGGGGAAGAGCGCGACCTCCAAGACCCAGTCCCTCCACCCTTCCTCCCACGAAGGCTCCAGCCCTACCACGGCCTCCAAAATGGAATCCCGGACAGAGTCCTGGAAATATGACGCGAGGGCCCTGGCCCTGGCCACCGTCTCTCCAAGGGGTCTCCCCGAGCGTGTCCCCTTTCTGGCCCCCCGGAGGAGATCCGCCAAATGGTCGCAGAATATCCTCCAGGGGAGGAGTCCTCCGAGGATCTCCCTGATCCCCTTGAGGCCCTCCACATCAGCCGGGAAAAAACGGGGGAGCGTCACCTGCATGAGCACCATGGGCCCTGTCACACCCTCTTCGGATCCGGCCATCCATGTCTCCAGCAAGTGCTCCATAGCCACGCGGCTCTCCGTGATGAGAAGGGGGAGGGGATCCTCCTTCAACGCGCACAGGATCTCGGCCCATGCACGGAGTCTCTGGGGGATCAGGAATTCGTCCTCTTCCACGCTGGGCAGGGGCTCCATCTCCCATCCCGTGTCACCCTCGTCTTCCCGACCGACCCCCATACCAAGTTGAAGGGCCTTCTCCAGATGGCCGACCTCTGCAAGCGCCTCTTGGATCTCTCTCCTCTGGCGGTCCAAGTCCTGGGCCAGCTGAAGCAGGAGCTGTCCCCTAAGGGTCTCTAACCCGTCAGGGGGCGAGATGCCTTGCCCGTAGTTTCGGATCTCCCGAAGGACGTCGTGGCTTCGCTCTTCCTCCAGCCACTGTTCGCCCCCGTGCTTGAGGTAAGAGAGGTACCCGGAATCCTGATGCATGGCCACGAGTCGTTCGAACTCGCGGATCAGCCTTCGCGCGCCCGCGGTCCCCACCTCCACCGGGAGCGGTCTGTGGACCTTCACCCATCCCGCCTCCTCACACTCCTCGGTGAACGAGCCTGATACCGAGAATGCGGGCTGGAGCAATTCGACGCCTTGGAAGAGGCATAGGAGCCCTTTGAGTAGCGCAGGGTCCAGGTCCACATATGGGAAAAACAGGACAGGGGGGAGTCCCATCAACCCTTTCATCCCTAAGTCGTCCAAACTATGATTGTACATCCCGAGGCCCGGCAGAGCCAAGTCCCGCGGACACAGGCCTTGCCCCCCGGGCCCCTCGGTTGCCATGGGTCATATGTCCCCATTCTAGCACGGTTCCACAGGAGATGCTCGGGAATCCGTTCCACGCCCCTTGTTGTGACAGCTAGCTTTCCAGGGGCCGTCCCATATGTTAGAGTGCATATATGTCTCTCTGGGATCTCTTCAAAGGGTCATCCGATGGCAGGGGATGCAACCCAGTGGATGGATCTGGATTGCAGGTCCTGGACCATCCCTTGGTCCTGTCGTTGGTCTTTTACCCTAGGAGGGATTATGGCCCTCCGTCCCAAGACCCGCGCGTGCGGGAGCATCTGTTCGAGGTGGAGGATGGGATTTCCATAGGGTGCAGGTTCTATGTCCATGATCCGCAGGCCCCGGTCCTGATCTACTTCCATGGCAACGGGGAGATAGCCGCTGACTACGACGACCTGGCGCCCTTGTACACAGAGAAAGGGATCAACCTCCTGGTGGTGGACTATCGAGGGTACGGACGAAGCACCGGGACCCCTACCATCTCCTCCATGATAAGTGATGCCCGATCCGTATTCGCGGCAGCCCGCGAAATGCTGGGACAAGGCGGCTTCTCCGGGGACCTCTGGGTGATGGGGCGCTCCCTTGGAAGCGGTCCCGCCCTGGAGGTGGCCAGGGGTTTCGCTTCGTTTCTCAAGGGGCTGATCATCGAGAGCGGTTTCGCTGATGTGATGGGACTCCTGGCAAGGATCGGGATCCCAGTCCATCGGCTCTCCGTATCCAAGGAGATATCCGGATTCAACATCTCGGCAATCCGCGAGGTGGAACTCCCCACCTTGATCATCCACGGGGAATGGGATGAGATAATCCCTCTCTCTGAAGGCCAGGCCCTCTATGCCGCCTCAGGGGCCACCAAGAAGGAGCTGCTCATAATCCCAAGGGCCGGCCACAACGACTTGTTCTGGGTCGGGATGTAGAGGTACATGGATGCGGTGTCCAGGTTCGTGTTCGGCGGGGTCTGAAGGCAAAGGTGACGAAGGGGCATCACCATTCATACAGATCATGCAAGGTGAGACGAGGAGGGGATCATGGGGACGTGGATCATTTTGATTCTCCTTTCCGGTTTCGCGCTCTACGTGGCCATTTCCATCCACAGGCCGATGCTCATTGCAGCCACCGCCTTTGCCTTTGCCCTCGGGGTCTTCATGTTGATCATGAGGATCCTCCTGGCAAAGCGGATCCAGAAAGAGACCCTCCGGCGCTGATCCACTGTCCCGCTTGAGCCTGTCCCAATATCCCCGCCGCGTTGAATCTCAACGCCCTCTGCGTGTTTCCAGGAACTGCTTGAGTCTCTCCTTGAGCTCAGGGGGGATCTCCTCCGGGCTCAGGGACCTGCATATCTCGGTGGTCTTTCGGTAAGTCTTCAGGAAGGCGAGGCAGGGGGGGCAGTCCGCCATGTGGCTGTCGAACTCCCTCTCTTCCTCCGGAGGGAGTTCCCCTTCCAGGTAATCGCAAAGGACATCCACTATAGCCCTGCAACTCCTGAAGGATGACCTGTCATCCGGATCCTTCATGGCTCTTGGTCCTCTCACCCTCCTGGAAGTATGAGGATAACGCCCCCCGCAGGACCAGTCTGGCACGGTGGAGCCTCGATTTCACCGCAGGGAGACTCAATTCCAGGATATCGCATATCTCCTTCAGGGGAAACCCCTCCACGTCCTTCATGACAAGGACGACCCTGAGGTCATCGTGCAATGCATCGAGGGCCTCCTGGATCTTGTGCCTCGCCTCCCGGTTCAAGAGCCGGTCCAATGGTGCCTCGGACCAGTCCGCTATCTCGTTGGCGTGTCTCCCCTCCGGGGTGAAGGAAGGGAGATACTCCTCCAGGGACACGGTCTCCTTTCTCCTGTGGCGAGAGCGGACCTTGTCCAGACTCGCGTTCACTGCGATCCTGTAGATCCACGTGAGCAGGGAGGAGTTCCCCTGGAACTCCTTCACCTTCTTGAAGATCGACAGGAAGACCTCCTGGGCGACGTCCTGGGCCTCCATGGGATCCTGGGTGATACCATGGGCGAGCCTGTAAACCTGGGGGAGGTAGAGCTCCAAGAGCTCCTGGTAAGCCTCTTCTTCGCCCTTTCGAAGGGAATCGATGAGCTGCCTTTCGTCCATCTCGACCCCTTGTACTTCCCTCAAGACCATATGCTAACCCGTTCTCATCCCCACATCAACCGCTCCACGGGTGGGTCGACTGAACTACCGTGGCCTCGAGGCCACAGGTCCTCGTGGGTCGGCACCCCTTGTAGGATGAGTCCGCCGCCGCAGCCCACAGAGACCATGGGCTTCAGACGATGGCAGTCCAAAGAACGAAGTGGACGGGCCCCCGACTTCGGTCAAGGGGTGTCCGCTACCGGCCATACGTGTATACCGAAGTCATCGCATAAAGGAAGGGGTGTTTCTCCCATTCCCCGAGTGGGACAATGAAGGGCACTCCGGCGCTGCTCGGCGTCACCCGGCCGGGGTCTCTTTCCTCGGGTCCGCACCGAAGAGGTGGTGATGGTGGTGCCACCTTCGGTAGAAGATGTAAAAGTTGGCTCGGCTCCTTCTGAAACGCTCGTACTCGTCCATCTCCTCCCAGACCGTGTGGGGGTGGAGCCGGACTGGGAGATCCGGTGTGACCACAGCGCGGTATCCATGGCTTCGGATCCGAAAGGAGAAGTCCAGGTCCAGATGCCTGTAGAATCTGAACCTCTCGTCCATGAATCCCACCTCTCGAAGGATGTTGCGCGGGAAAGCTAGGCAATACAGCGCTATGGCATGTACCTCCGGGCCCCTGGCCTCCTCGAACTCCTGACAATTGGAGGTGGTCAACCCCTTGAGCCCGGTGAGCCCCACTTCTC
>CAZOXN010000235.1:0-4974 GCA_964583655.1 uncultured Desulfarculaceae bacterium
ACCATGGACCGCCTGGCCTGTGTTGACCTCCCCGACCTCCCCATGGAGTTACTCCTGGCCAGGGTCCCCTCCTGGGCAGGGCTCCCCGCAGCAGTGGTGGCCATGGACAAGCCCCAGGGGGAGATCCTGTGGGTCAGTCAGGAGGCGCGGCGGGTAGGGGTCCTACCGGGGATGCGGTATGCCCAAGGCCTCTCCCTGGTCGCGGACCTTCGGGCCTCGGTGGTCTCCCCCTCGGAGATAGAGGCCGAGGTCGCGGACCTGGTGGGACTCCTCCATGGTTTTTCCCCGTATGTGGAGGTCTCCTCAGGAGAGACGGGGGTGTTCTGGCTGGATGCCTCAGGGCTCTCCCGCCTTTTCCCCTCGCTATGGGATTGGGCCCAGGCCATCCATGGGGCGATGGCGGCCAGGGGGAGACGCGCCGCTGTGGTGGTGGGTTTTCGCCGTTTTGCGGTGTACGCCGTGGCTCGGGCTCGTGAGGGGGTCCATGTCCTGGCCACGCCACAGGAGGAAGAGGCCGCTCTGCATCGGGTGGAGCTGGCCCGTTTGAGACTGGATCCGGATCTGCATGAGACCCTGGCCAGGCTGGGCGTGCGCACACTGGGCGAATTCCTGAGGCTCCCAGCCCAGGGGGTGAGGCGCAGGTTCGGGGAGGCTGCCCATAGGCTTCACGCCCTGGCCTCTGGTAGCATCCATGACCCCTTTGTGCCCACGCGGCCCAGGGAGCCTGTGGCTTGTCTGATCCAGATGGAGGAGCCGGAAGGGGATTCGGTGCGGCTGTTGTTTCTGGTGAGGCGTCACCTCCATCGGCTCCTCTGGCAGCTCTCGCAGCGGGCTGAGGCCCTGCGGGAGCTGGAGATCCGCTTCCGTATGGAGTGCCAGGGAACTCCCGGAAAGAGGGCCCGTCACCATGGCGAGGAGACGCACCATGGGTCACCACAGGAGGGTGAGTATGGTCCTCAGGGAGGGGGCCTTGCGAGGAGATCCGGGGTGTGCCGCACGGATCGGATCCGCCCAGCTGATCCCACGTTGGACGAGAGGTTGATAATGGATTTGGTGCGGCTGAGATTGGAGGCCGCCCCGTTGCCGGCCCCGGCCTCTGAGATGGGCCTCACGGCCTTTGGGGCCCCGGCCGACAAGAAACAGCTTCAGATCTTCTTGGAGAGGCCTCGGAGGGACCTGGCAGCGGCCGATCGGGCCTTGGCCCGGCTCAGGGTCGAACTGGGAGACGAGGCGGTGGTGAGGGCCAGGCTCACCGAGGGCCACCTCCCGGAGGCACGCTTCTCCTGGGAGCCCCTGGCCCACCTCAGAGGGCCCATACCGCGGCCGAACACCCGTGCAGTCTTGGTGCGACGCCTGTACAAACCAGCCATCTCGTTGGGGACCAGACCTCGTCACGAGCCGGACGGCTGGATCGTCAGGGACCTTCGCTGCGGGCCGGTGGTGCGCATGTGGGGGCCGTATACGGTCTCAGGGGGCTGGTGGCGCACCGAGGTGCACAGGAGCTATTACTTTCTGGAGACCCTGCGCGGTGACATCCTTTGGGTCTATTACGATGGCCCGAGGCGGCGATGGTTCTTGCACGGGCAGGTGGAGTGAGATGGATCCTTATGTGCACCTTTGGGTCAAGAGCTACTACTCCTTCCTGGAGGGGGCGAGCAGCCCCGAGGAGCTGGTGGAGGAGGCGCGGAGGTTGGGCCTCTCGGCATTGGCCCTTACCGACAGGGACGGGGTCTATGGGGTGGTGCGGGCCCACGTGAAGGCGAGGGAGGTCGGGCTCCATCTGGTGGTGGGGGCGCAGGTCACAGTGATGGGGGATCATGGTCCTCGTACCCCTCCTTCGATTTCTCAAATAGTCCTACTGGCCATGGATCGGGGCGGGTACGCCCACCTCTGCAGGCTCTTGACACGGGGACGAATGCGCTCGCCCAAGGGAGAGGGGCGGGTCACCTGGGAGGAGGTATGCGACCACGCCGCTGGCCTCATAGCGCTTTGGGGAGGAGAGGGGAGCCTACTCGCAGGAGATGCGGATCCGGCACCGGTGGCCGAGGCGCTGCGTGAGGCCTTCGGGGACCGGCTATACGCGGTGATCGCCCGCCACCGGCGGGCCGAGGGGCGTCAGGAAGAGGCCCGCATCGTCGCCCGCTCGCGCCGCCACGGCCTGCCCTTGGTCGCAGCCCCCGAGGTGCTCTACCACACGGCCGCGAGGAGGCCCCTGCAGGACGTTCTCACCTGCATCCGCCACAAGGTCACCCTGAGGACGGCGGGCCGCCTGACCAGGCCCAACTCCGAGTACGCCCTGATCCCACCCTTCGCCTTTCGTTCCCTCTATGAGGACCTCCAAGAGGCCGTGGAGCGTAGCGTCGAGGTGGCAGGCCGCTGTACCTTCTCGCTGGCGGAGATCCGCTACCGCTATCCCTCCGAGAGGCTCCCGGATGGTCTTACCTCCTCCCAGTGGCTGCGAAGGATCACCTTCGACGGCGCTGCCGAGCGCTACGGTGGGCGTGTCCCATCGGATGTGTCTGCGCAACTGGAGCGGGAGCTGTCCCTCATCGAGGAGCTGGACTATTGCGGTTACTTCCTCACCATGTGGGAGATCGTGCGTTTCTGCAGGGAGCGAGGGATCCTCTGCCAGGGACGCGGCTCCGCGGCCAACTCCGCTGTGTGCTATTGCCTGGGTATCACGGCCATCGACCCGGTGCGCATGGGTCTGCTCTTCGAGCGATTCATCTCCAGGGAGCGGGCGGAGCCGCCGGACATCGACCTGGACATAATGCACCTGAGACGCGAAGAGGTGATCCAGCACGTCTACGACAAGTACGGACGTACCCATGCTGCCATGGTGGCCAATGTGATCAGGTACAGGCCCAAGATGGCGGTGCGCGACGTGGGGAAGGCCCTTGGGCTGCCCGAGACATCGCTGGATCGCCTGGCAAGGCTGGTGCCGCACCACGGAGAGGTGACCGCAGGGCACCTCAAGATGGCCGGTCTGGACCCTGAGGCCCGGGACCATCAACACCTCTTACGCCTCACGGCAGAGATCCAGGATTTCCCCCGCCACCTCTCCATCCATCCTGGAGGTTTCTTGCTCGGTCACGAGCCGGTGCACGACCTGGTCCCCATCGAGAACGGCACCATGGAGGGGCGAACCGTGATCCAGTGGGACAAGGAGGACATCGAGGAACTGGGCCTCTTCAAGGTGGACCTCCTGGGCCTGGGGGCCCTCACGCATCTGGACCTCTGTTTCCGTCTCCTCAGGAGGCACCGGGGGGTGGAACTCTCCGTGGCCACGATCCCGCCCGAAGACCGTGCCACTTACGAGATGATCTCCAAGGCGGACACAGTGGGGGTCTTTCAGATCGAGAGCCGGGCACAGATGTCCATGCTCCCTAGGTTGGAGCCGCGACAGTTCTACGACCTGGTCATCGAGATCAGCATCATACGTCCGGGGCCCATCACAGGCGGGATGGTTCATCCGTTTCTGCGTCGGAGGCGAGGGGAGGAACTAGTGGACTACCCCCACGAGTCCCTGAGGCCTGTCCTGGAGAAGACCTTGGGGGTGCCCCTGTTCCAGGAGCAGGTGATGAAGCTGGCTGTGGTGGCAGCGGATTATTCCCCTGGAGAGGCTGATCAACTCAGACGCGATATGGCCGCGTGGCGCAAGGCCGGCCGTATCGGGAGGCACCGGGAGAGACTCATCGAGCGGATGAAGGCCAAAGGGATCGCCGAGGAGTTCGCGGAGCGGGTCTTCCAGCAGATCCAGGGATTCGGAGAGTATGGCTTCCCCGAGTCCCATGCCGCGAGCTTCGCTCTCATCAGCTACGCTGCGGCATGGCTCAAGTGCCACTATCCGGCGGAGTTCATTTGCGCTCTCCTCAACGCACAGCCCATGGGTTTCTACTCCCCGGCCACCATCATCGAGGACGGCAAACGCCATGGTATCGAGATTCGTCCCGCGTGCGTTTTGGCGAGCGATTGGGACTGCACCCTGGAGAGAAGATGGCCTCTTGCGGATCGCGGGTGGAAAGGGGGTGACATGGGATCCGGGGGCCGAGACGGCGTGCCTGAGAGCGGGGATTGGAATCTCGCGGGCCCGCAAGACTTCGCTGTACGCATAGGGCTTCGCTACGTCAAGGGGTTGGGCCGCAGGGACTTCGAGATGATCGAGATGGCGAGGCGTGCTGCGCCCTTCGCCTCGGTGGAGGACTTGGTGGAGCGCACCGCACTGGACAGGGGGGTCCTCTCCACCCTGGCCCAGGCAGGGGCCCTCGAGAGACTGGTGGTCCCTCGGAGGGAGGCCCTTTGGCAGACTTTGGGGGGGAAAAGGGGCGTGCCTTCGCTCGACCCAGCCCTGCCCATTGGGGAGAAAGAGGCCGGGGTTGCCTTTTCCGAGTTGACCCCCTTGGAGACAGTGCTCTGGGACTATCGGACCCAAGGCCACAGCGCCCGCCTCCATCCCCTGGCAGCAGTCCGAGGGCAGCTCAGGTCCATGGGCCTGCCGACAGCCGGGGAGGTGGCCGCCATGCCCAAAGGAAAAGGCATTCGCTATGCTGGCCTGGTGATCTGCAGGCAGAGACCGGGTACGGCCCGAGGGGTCACCTTCCTCACACTGGAGGACGAGACCGGTTTCGTCAACGTGATCCTCTGGCCCGACATCTACGCGCGTCACATGGCCGCAGTCAAGACCGCCCCCCTCTTGGGCGTCTCCGGCGTCTTGGAGGCCGATGGGAAGGTGGTCAACCTCATAGCCCGGACCGTATGGGTCCCGGAGGTCATGCTCGGCACGGCCCACGGCCCCAGCCGGGATTTCCGTTGAGTCAGACCCAAGAGGCTGTGAAAAAATCGATCCGGCGGCAGTGTCCTTCGTGATTCTTCAATGATCTCAATTCTTATCTGACCTACACCCCCCCTTGGCGATTTTTCCGACCTCTTGAGACACCACCACTTCAACCAGAAAATGCTTGACAATAAACCGCA
>CAZOXN010000236.1:0-4969 GCA_964583655.1 uncultured Desulfarculaceae bacterium
TTCACGCAAGGGCCTCTGCCACCGCCGAGCGAAGCTGCTCCAAGAATAGCCCGAGGCTCGTCCTCTGATAGCCCAGCAGGGCCTTGGACTCCGCGGTGTCGTACCAGTGGAGCCAGCCCGGCCTCTCCTGGAACCGCATCTCCTCCAGGGGGATCTCCATCACCTCCCCCCAACGGGCCACGTAATCCTTGCCGGTCACCTGCCAGGTCGCTCCCCCAGCGATGAGGAGGGTGCGCCCCAAGGCCTGCTCCAGCCCGTCCAAGCAGGCCATGGCCTCCACCAGGTCCGAATGGGCCACAAGCTCTATCCTCTGCCAAGGGGTGAAGGGCCAAGGCTCTGGGGGATCCAAGAAGGCGGGGACGGCGATGCCGGAGATGCGCAGGTTGACGAAAGGGAGGCCAGAACTCGCCACGACTCCCTCGGCCTCGGCCTTGCTCTCAGCATACCAGTCGTTGGGATCCACCGGCGTATCGGGGCCGACGAGGTCCTCACTCGCGCTCCTGTCCCCGTAGACCGACACGGAGGAGGCGAAGACCATACAGGGGGCGGCGCGCAGGGACGAACACGCGGAGACGAGACTCCTGGTGCCGCCCACGTTGACGCGAAAGGTCCGCTCCCGCTCTGCCTCGCTGGCAGGAGGCAGGATCGCCGCCAGGTGAAAGACCCAGTCCGCTCCGGCCGCTGCCTCCCTGACTGTGGCCTCATCCAGGATGTCGCCTGGCACGACAGTGGTTTTCTCCCATCCGTGAAACCAGGAGAAATCGCACCGAGGCAGGTCAAAGATCCTCAGGGCGTGTCCCCTGTTGTGCAGGACCTGTGCCAGGCCTCGGCCCAGGTTTCCAGCACCTCCGGTTATCAAGACTTGGGCCATCTGCCTCCCTCACCCCCCGGCCAGCACGGGGACCACCTTGATCTCCTCCCCGTCGCGAAGGGGGGTATCGCGGGAATCCAGGTCCCTACCGTCTCCGATGACCAATATCCCGGGTCGGAAGGACCTCGCCTCCCTGTCCCACAGGCGCTCGTGGAGACGATCCCCTAACCTGCGGTGGATCTCGTCCAGGAGGAGGCCGTAGGTCCCCCCATCGGGGAGGGTGAAATCGGCCATCTCCTGGCCAACCAACTGGGCCAAGGGGCCGAAGAACCTGACACACACCTTCATGAAGGTCCCCTACCACGCCCCAGACCCGGCCTGCGCCAAGTCATGGGGCCCCATCACAAGATCATGGGCAATGGGCGACCTGACATCAGGTCATGATCACGGTCCGTTCCTTCAGGGCCGAGACCAGGGCATCCACTGCGAAGCAAAAACCCTCTATGGCCTCCCTCATTGCCTCGGGCTTCCCTCCCTCGTGCACCTCCCCCCAAGCAAGCTTGAGCTCCCGGGCGGCCTCGTAGACCGGGAAGGCCAGGTTCGTCCCGGCCCGGGTCCTCAGGGTCGCCTTGTTGCGATTCTGCTCCAAGTCCAGACAGGCCCTTTCCAGTCCTTCCATCACGGGACCGAGTGCCGCGAGGTCACCCCGGGACCTGATCTCCGAGGTCACCCCTTTGGCCATCTCCCAGGCCTGGGTGAGGTAATCCTTTCCGGTCATGACGTCTCCCCTACCTACCGCGCAGACCCGCGGCCTCATGGCTGGGCCACCGGCCCCTCAGCGGGATGTCACCGGTGCAGGTCGTCGGCCACATGCCCCAGCCCCAGGGCCGTGAGCTTCTCCCTACTGGGCACCCCGTCAGGATCCCATCCCCTGAGCTGGTAATACTCATTGAGCTGGTATTCCAGGTCAGCCGCCTTGCCCGCGGCACCCCCTTCGGGCAGGGGCGTCAGGAGGCGCCTGGGAAGGGTGTCGTCCTTGCGCCGGATCCCCTCCCTGCAGGCGAAGGCCCTCTGCAGGTTGACTATCCGCTCCCCAGCCTGGAGCACGCTCTGGGCATTGTGGAACTGGGCAGCGGTGACGCCCAGGAGCATGGCGAAATGGGATGGCTGAAGGCCCATCCCCACGAACATGCAAAGGGCCGTGGAGTTGTAGACCGCGCTCATGTCCTGGGCGACCTTGGCCGCCAGGCTCTTGTTCTTCTTGTCGTGCCGCCCCTGTTTGTACTTGAGACCGGCCTCCGGAGAGATGATGGACATCTCCACCGTGTACGAACCACCCTGGACGTGGCATGCCCCACGGGTCCCGGTGGCATAGTTGACGGCAAGGCTGAAATAACACCTCGGGTCGTGCATGGGGACCTCCATCCCCTTGACCTGGATGGCGTACTCCTGGGAGCCCTTGCCCACGGTCTCCGAGGCCTTGCGCGAGCCTTGGGCGAGAAGGGCCCCGAATCCCTCCATCCGCCCCATCTGCTCCACGAGCTCCAGGACCGCGTCCACATTGCCCCAGGTGAGGTCGATCCCTCCTGTTTCCTCCCTGGTGATGGCCCCCCTTTCAAAGGCCTCCATGGCCCAGGCGATGGTGCAACCCGCGGATATGGTGTCCAGGCCGTACTTGTTGCACACCTCACCGATCCACGCCAGGGCCTCCAAGTCGTCGATGAGGAGCATGGAGCCGAAGGCCCCCAGGGTCTCGTACTCCGGCCCCGGTCCTTCGTAAGCGAACCTCCCCTTGGGGATCCGGACCCATCGGGCGCAGTGGATCGGGCAGTTGTAGCAGGCCCCGGCGTGGGGGTGCAAGATGGTGTCTGCCATCCTGGCGCCGCCGATCTTCACGTACCCCTTGCCTCCCTGCCAAAGGCCCATCTGCCAGTTCTTGGCCGGCACATCCCCTGCGGCCCAGCCCATGTCCATGCTGAAGGCTGTCCCCCACTTGGTGAAGAACCCGGCGAAGGGGTCCTCGGCCACTGTCTTGTTGACCTGTTTGGCGAACTCGCTCAGGAAGGCGTCCGCGGCCACCGCGATCTGGCTGGTCCCGTAGCAGACCACGGCCTTGAGGTTCTTGGAGCCCATCACCGCCCCGGTCCCACCCCTGCCCGCAGCGCGGCCCGCGTCGTTGATCACGCACGCTATGGGGGCCATCCTCTCCCCTGCCTGCCCGATGCAGGCCACCCTGGCGCTCCTCTTGCCGATCCTCCCCTTGAGGATCTCTTGGGTCTCGTAAGCGTCTCTCCCCCAGAGGTCGGATGCGTCCTTCAAGGCCGCGGTGCCCTCCAGGACCTCGAGGTAGACCGGCCTGGATGCCCTGCCCTGGAAGACGATCCCGTCGTAACCCGCCTTCTTGAGCTCCGGCCCCCAGAACCCGGAGGAGGTGGATGTCACCATGATCCCCGTGAGGGGGGACTTGGTACCCACCGCGAACCGGCCGGAGGTGGGGAAACGTGTCCCTGTCACAGGCCCGGTCATGAAGACCAGCCTGTTTTCCGGGCCCAAAGGGTCGGTTTGGGGAGGGACCTCCTCGTACAGGACCTTGGTGATGAACCCGGCCCCCCCGATGTATGCCTGGGCCACCTGGGGCTCGATGGACATCTCGGAGATGACCCCGTCCGAGAGATTCACGCGAAGGATCTTCCCCATGTATCCGAACATGACTCCACCTCCTGTGGCTATCTCATGTCCTCCAGGTCCACTTCCTCTTCCCTCTTGAACCCGCGGGGAGGGTACACGTCCCCCTTCTTCGCAAAGAGCTTGCCCAGCTTGAGCCCGGCGGGCAACTGGGTGCACAAGAACGGGGTCCGGTCTTCCGCGACCGGGACCTCCTCCAGTTCGAACTGCCTGCTCCCCAAGCCGATCTTCTCCCCGACATTGGGTTGTATCTCCTCGCTCACCCCCAGGAAGGAGCCGCACGCCGAGAACTTGGGCAGTCCTGGGTCCATGGCCCCTTTCGCCTGGGCCAGCGATCCAGGGACCCCTGCCGAGTCCTTGGCCCTCTGCAGACACGCGGAGTCAACGGCCACTGGGTCCCGGGAGGCGAAGAGTCCGAGGTTCGGGATGATGGGCCGGTCGCTGAAGTTGACGCAGTCACACCACGGGGATATGTCCAGGGCGAGGTTTATGTACCCAACCTTGGCCGGTCCACCGATGGCCTTGACCACGGCGAGGGCCGAGTCCGCTATGGCCGCGGCCGTGGCATCGAAGTAATCGTCCGGTAGGAACCCAACACCGCACATGGTCACCACGCCCACACACGCCAGGCATCCCACGCACTTGTTCCTCCGGAACTGCACGGATTTCTTGGTGTGCACGATGGCGCCCGACGGACACAGGTTGAGGCATACCTGATAATCCGGGCACTCCTCTTTGAGGCACCTCTCCGGCATCCAGTGGCGGGCGTTGAGGCCGTACTTGGGGTGTCCGCCCAGGTGCAGATTCAGCTTGCCCCTCTTGGAGGCGCACCCCACCCCGATGTTCTTTATGGCCCCGCCATAAGTCCCCATGGGATGCCCCTTGAAGTGGGTGAGGGCGATCATGGAATCGGCCAGGGCGATCCCCGCGGCCACATACTGCTCCTTGAGGATGAAACCCTCCGGGAGGTCCACTCGCACGTCGTCGGTCCCTATGTATCCGTCCGCTATGACCACCGGACAGCCCAGGGAGGCGTGGGTGAAGCCGTTGCGGGCGACGGTGTTCAGGTAGTCCAGGGCCGTTGCCCTGGACGCGAATGGCCAGTAAGGCAACGACGTGGTGTCCACCACCATGGGGTCCCCGCCCAAGGACTTCACCTTCTCCACCAGGGCCCTGACGTACACGGGCCTGAGATAGGCGGTGTTGTTGAACTCCCCCATGTGGAGCTTTATGGCCACCACATCCCCCGGTCGCACCATCTCCCCGAAACCCGCGGCATCGAACAGGGTGAGCATCTTGGCCACCAGGCTGGTCTGGATGGACTGGGACCGGTCATCCATGAAGTAGACCTTCGCCATGACTGCACCTCCCTTTATTGCCTGTTCGAGGCCGGCCAGCGGCCCCATTGGGTCTGTCTGGTCTGTTCCGTCTATTCCGTCTGTCTGGTCTATTCCGTCTATTCCGTCTGTCTGG
>CAZOXN010000237.1:0-4967 GCA_964583655.1 uncultured Desulfarculaceae bacterium
GGTCAAGGTGGTCATCTCCAAGCCGTTCTACCTGGAGCAGCTGCAGATGGCCATCCGGGAGGCCATCAGAAGGCCCAAGTCGGAGCCTGCCGTGCCGTCGAAGAAAGAGGTGGTGGCGTGAGTCCAGGCGGCCCACGACCGGAGCTGCCGAGCCAGATAACCCAGGAAACGACACGGGGCAAAGGGCCTTGGCCCCTCTGCCCCGGTCATTGCCTCATATGGTGCCGAAGCGGGGACTCGAACCCCGACGGGGCTACCCCCACCAGACCCTGAACCTGGCGCGTCTACCAGTTCCGCCACTTCGGCAGTTGCCTTGAAATAGCACGGACTATTTTTTATAGTACAAAGATGACCTTTGTCAAGCAGAGGCCCTCGCTGCATGGAGCGGATAACGACCATAGAGAAGACAGCGGCCTTCCGGAACCCGGTGGTAACGCTGGGGAACTTCGACGGGGTCCATCTCGGCCACCAGAAGATCTTCGCCAGGCTGACCCAAAGGGCCCGAGAGCTTCGCGGCCAGAGCATCGTCTACACCTTCGAGCCACATCCCGTCAAGGTCTTGTACCCGCAACAGGATGTCCCCCTCATAATCTCTTATGAGGAGAGGGCCTCTCTCATCGAGGGCTTCGGGGTGGACGTCTTGATCTGTGCCCGTTTCGATATGGAATTCGCTTCTCAGGGCGCCCGGGAGTTCGTGGAGAAGGTCTTGCATCAGCGGCTGGGGATCAAGGAGGTCTTGGTGGGATACGACTACGCCTTCGGCCGTGGCAGGGAGGGGAATACGGACTTCCTCCACTCCATGGGGCAGGAACTCGGTTTCCGGGTGGAGGTGGTGTCGCCCGTCATGATGGACGGCGAGGCAGTGAGCAGCAGCCGGGTGAGAAAGGCCGTTCAAGGGGGGGAGGTGGCACTGGCCAACCGCATGCTGGGGCGGGAATTCGCTTCAGAAGGTGTGGTTCAGCGGGGTCACGGCCGCGGCAAAGGGCTGGGGTACCCTACGGCTAACCTCTCCTTGCAGACCGAACTCACACCTAAGCCCGGGGTCTATGCCGTGAGGGTCTACCTCCCGGGGGAGTCCCAGCCTTTGGGGGGGATGGCAAACCTGGGGACGAACCCGACGTTCGGCGATCAAAGGTACTCCTTCGAGGTTCATATACTCGATTTCCAGGGGGAGCTCTACGGTCAGAGGATAAGGGTGGGCTTTGTGGATCGCCTCAGGGACGAGAGGCGTTTTCCTTCTCCCCAGGCCTTGGTGGAGCAGCTGCGCCTGGATGAGAAGGCATCGCGGTCTCTCCTCCACGGGAAGCAGTGATGAGCCGGCGGGTCTTGAAGGACCCAAAGCTCTGGATCGGGGTGCTCCTGAGCACCTTTTTTGTTTGGCTGGCCTTGAGGGGAGTGGAACCCGGCGGAATCCTCCTGGCACTCCGAGGGGCGGACTACCGCGTCCTTCCCCCTGCCGTGGCCCTGACCTTTCTGGTCATCTGGATCAGATCTGTGCGTTGGAGGATCCTGCTTCGCGGTCTCAAGGAAGTCCGGGTAGCCTCGCTCTTCAGGGCCACAGCCATCGGTTTCACGGTCAACTATCTACTGCCCGCGAGGGTGGGAGAAGTGGTACGCGCCTATGTGCTGGGCATGCATGAGGGGGTCAGCTCATCCGCGGCCTTCGCCACAGTAGTGGTGGAGCGGCTCCTGGACGTGTTCAGCATCTTGGTGGTCTTCGTCGGGGTGATGCTCTTCGTCAGGATACCCGAAGGGGATCCTGAGTTGGTCAGGACCCTCCAGGCCACCGCGGCGGTGATGGCGACGATAGCCGCTTTGGGAGTGGTCTTACTTTGGGTAGTGAGGCGACGGACCCAATCGCTCAAGAGACTCCTCGGCAGGTCTGTGGGGAGGATCTCACCCAGGGCTGGCGATGCGCTCTCGAGGCTGATGGTGTCCTTCTCCTCGGGGGTAGCGCCTGTGCGCCAGGTTCGGGACGTCCTAGAGATAAGCGTGTACACGGCATTGCTCTGGATAACCACCGCCGCCGGGGTCATCCTCATCGCCGAGGGCTTCCAGCTCGGGCTCCCTTGGGAGGCAGCATGGCTTATCCTGGTGGCCTTGGCCTTCGGTGTGAGCGTGCCCTCTGCACCAGGCTTCGTAGGGACTTTTCATTACTCCGCCATGGTTTGCCTCCTCCTCTACGGGGTACCCCGTCCGGAGGCCCTGAGCTACGCCATCTTGCTCCATGCCACCAACATTCTGCCCGTGTTGTTCCTCGGGCTCACTCTCTTGTGGGGGGAGGGACTCACGTTGGGCGGGCTCGCGAGGATGAGCTCCAAGGCTCAGGCCGCTGGTCAGGACGAGGGGGGAGATAGCCCTGCCTGATCCGTCCAAGTGATGTGCGCAGCCGCGCTGGCTAGAGCAGGCCTACCAAGCGTGTCAGGATCTCCCCAGCTGAGCCCTGCAAGAAGATGTCCGTGATGGTATAAGTGAGGCCTGTCTGCTCCATGTTGATCTCGATGATCTTGGCCCCCCCCTTCTTGGCGAGGTACGGCATGTCGCACGCAGGGGCCACCACCGCGGATGTGCCCACGACCATCATGACGTTGCAATGCTTGGATTCCTCTTGCGCATGTACCAGGGCGCGCCAAGGGATGGGTTCCCCGAAGAAGACCACATCTGGTTTCAAGACGCCGCCGCAGGGACACCTGGGGGGTATCTGGCTCAGGTCCACCTGCTCTCTGGGGAACCGCTCCCCGCAGCTCAGGCAGTCCATCTTGTGGCCGCTCCCGTGGAACTCGATGACGTTCTGGCTCCCGGCCTCCTGGTGGAGGTGGTCGATGTTCTGGGTGATGATGGCCCGGAGGCGGCCCATCTTCTCCATCTGTGCCAGACAGATGTGCGCTGCGTTGGGCCGAGCCTGATCCACGATGGTCTGGAGCTCTAGGAGCATCCGCCACACCCTCTCGGGGTGGGCCCTCAAGGCGTCTATGTGAGCGTATTCCATGGGGTCGTATTTCTCCCACAGGCCCTGGGCCCCGCGGAACGCGGGTATACCGCTTTCCACGGAGATCCCGGCACCGGTAAGGGCCACGATGCTCCTGGCCCCCCTAATGACCCTGGCCGCCTCCTCCAGCAAACGATCCGTGACCATCATCCCGAACCCTCTCCATTAGTCAAAGCGTGTTGGCGATCACGACTCGTTGTATCTCCTGAGTCCCCTCGTAGATCTGTGTGATCTTGGCATCCCTCATGAAACGTTCCACAGGGTACTCCTTGACATAACCGTATCCACCCAGGACCTGCACGGCCTCCACCGTGACCCTCATGGCCACATCCCCGCAGAAGCACTTGCTCATGGAGGACATGCGGATCAGCTCTGCCGGCAGCCTGGAGAGGTCCTTGGGTTGCTCCTGGAGCAGGGCCGCGGTCTTGTAAAGGAGCTGCCGGGACGCCTCCACTTCGATGGCCATGTCCGCCAGCTTGAACGAGATGCCCTGGAACCTGATGATCGGTTGTCCGAACGCGATGCGCTCCTTGGCATAAGCGACGGCGTAGTCCAGGGCCCCGGAGGCGATCCCCAGGGCCTGGGCCGCCACCCCGGCACGGCTGAAATCCAGGGTCTTCATCATGATGAGGAAACCCAGGCCTTCCTGGGCCAGTACGTTCTCGGCTGGGATCCGGCAATCCTCGAAGATGAGCTCGCTGGTGTCCGACCAACGGATCCCCATCTTGTCCTCTTTCTTGCCGACCTTGAACCCTGGCGCATCCCTCTCGACGATGAAGACGCTGGCACCCTTGTGCCCACCCTTTTCAGGGTCGGTCAGGGCGTAGACCGTTATCACATCCGCCACACCGCCGTTGGTGATGAAGGTCTTGACACCGTTGAGAATGTACTCATCCCCCTTGCGGACCGCCCTTGTCCTGAAGCTGGCCACATCAGAGCCTCCCAGGGACTCGGTCAGGGCAAAGGCGGCCAGGTGCTCCCCTGTGGAGAGCTTGGGCAGGTACCTGGCCTTCTGCGATTCATTGGCTGCCAACAAGATGGGCAATGCGCCGAGCTCCTGGTCAGCGGGCAAAAGCCCGGCGGCCGCATCCACCCTGGATAGCTCCTCAACCACGATGCAAAATGCCAGGAGACCTGCCCCTCCGCCACCGTACTGCTCCGGGAAATCCACGCCCATCAGACCGTTTTCCCGCAGTATGTCCACAACCCCCCAGTCCCACTCTCCCTTCTCGTCCCGCTCCTTGGCCCCGGGTTCGATCTTCTCCTTGGAGAGCCTTCGGGTCATGTCGCGAAGCATCTTCTGTTCCTCTGTGAGGTCATACTGCATCTCTATCCCTCCTTCATCTGAACGACTCTGGCCCCGTAAGGCCATCTTGCGCAGCTCCCACCTCGCCGGATCAGCAGGGCGAACGCGGTACAGGGGACCACCATTTCAGGCCATTGTCAAACCCCGCCTGCAATTGATCACGGTGGATGGCGGCATTCCTCTTGGCCTCGAGCCTTGGGCGCTTGATCTTCCAAGGGATTTGGCCCCCAGGGGATGGAGGCCCCCCCCGCGGAACGCGGGATCGCCCTCGCAAGAGGACCCGGGCGCAAGGGCTCCCCCCAGGTCGGAATCGTGGAAAATCAAAGGGCCTTTGCCCTGCCTGCGCCAAGCAGGGCGCGGCAGGCAGGCCTCTCAGAGAAACGCCACCCCCCTTGATCGCCCCCTCTTGGTCCGTCTTGCGACCTCCCCATGGGTCGCGACTTGGTGCTGGTCAAAGACGGACCTGCCTCAGGCAGGTCCATGTTTCTCTGGATCCACGCTGCTCTTCACAACCCCTTGGGCGTGTAAAACTGGGCCAGGTAAAGGCAGCACGGGTCGGCGAAATCCCATTCGTCAGACCCAGGCCACCTGAGGCATCTCTCTTTCCAGTACGTGGAACCCAGTCCTGCGCACTCGTACTTCTCAGGATACGTGGCGCAGCCCCCGGCCGCG
>CAZOXN010000238.1:0-4963 GCA_964583655.1 uncultured Desulfarculaceae bacterium
CTTGAGGGTGGTCCCGTCCATGTACGCGGCGATGACCCGTTGCTGCGTGGGCTCGTAGAGTAGATCCACATCCGGGTGCCTCAGGTCCAGCAGCACGTGCGGGAGCTCCGACCACCGTGGCGTGCCGGTGGAAGAATAGCCTCCGAAGACCGCGGTGGGACGCGGAGGGTGGCTGTGAGGGCACTCGGGGCTCTCACAGCGGTAGCAGAAGACCCTCCCAAACCTGAAGGCCTCTACCTGAGTCCCCATGTCGAGGACTGCGTTCTGTATCTGCTCCATGAGGGAAGGCTCGGCAGCGACGCGCCAAGGATCCCCCGGCTCCATGACCATCTTCAGTTCCAGAGGGAAAGGCCTCCTGTGTCCCCCCCCGAGGCCGAACATCTCCCCGTAGGCCTCTGCCGCGGCAGATACCAGGGCCTGTTCGACCCTCCTGGCCGCAACCTCGATCCCATGCTGCCTGGAGGACGTCCCGTATCTGGAGCCCCTCCTCCTGCGCCTGCGTCCAGCCCTTCCATGGTCCTTGGGACGAGGATCCATCTCCCCTCTGCCTCGATGCCATCAGGCACAAAGAGCATAGCGCCCCGGTGAGGACAAATCAAACACGTCTCTGAATATCCCAGAGGGTCCCGGGGGCTCAGCGCGAGGGACATCGCCCCACTGTCTGGCACCTACCTGACATTGCCCGAAAACGGGCGACTCCTCCGGAAGTCGGGCACAAAGGGCCTCTCGGTGCCAGGCCGCTCGGCTGACTCGTCCGGGGGCTGAACGAACATGTCTCGGAAACCGAGGGACTCGGCATGGTCCAAGACCTGGCGGAATTCCCCCGGGGTGACCCCCCGGTTCAGAGATGGGTGCCGATCCGATGGCCTCACCGGGGCATATTGGGACATGATGCTGATGGGGAGGTCGGCACCGAACTCGAGGAAGAGCATGGTGAGCGCATCGCAGGAGTTGTGCACGAGGCCAGGCAGGATCAGGTGTCGGACCAAGACGCCCGTGGAGGCCAGGGGGAGGGTTTCTTGGACGGCCCGTGCCCCTTTGCCGCGAGCCCGCGGCCCATGGGTGCACCGCAGAAAACCCTTCTGCCGGACCATCTCGGCGATGGCCTCCAAGGCCGCGGAGGGGTAGTCGGGACACCTGGAGAGATCCTTGGCCAAGGAGCTGTCGGAGTACTTGAAGTCAGGCAGGTAAACGTCCACAAGTGGCTCCATGGCCCTGAGGGACTCCACCCTCTGGTATCCTGAGGTATTGAAAACCACAGGGATCCTGATCCCTTTTTCCCTGAGCCCCTGGACTATCCTCGCCACGTGGGGGAAGAAGTGATCCGGGGTCACGAGATTGACGTTGTGGATCTGCCCCGTGCCGTGGAGCCATGCGATTCGCCCCACCGCCTCCTCCACGAGCCACTCCTGGCCCAGGCCGTCTCGGGAGATCTGGTGGTTCTGGCAGTAGTCGCACTTGAGGGAACAGCCGGAGAAGAAGACCGTCCCGGAGCCGTTCTCCCCGGTGATGGGTGGCTCTTCGCCGAAGTGGGCCTCTATGGCCGCGATGCGAAGCACGTTGGATTCCCCGCAGAATCCCCTCCCCCCAGAAGTGCGATCGACTTGGCACATCCTGGGGCAGAGCTCGCAGCGTCCATAGGCCCCCATGTCAAGAGGTGCCCAGGCCTCCACCGTCCTCCATCCTCTCCAGAAGGCCTCGCCTTTGGCTGTGGCCTGAATTCAAAGGGGTTGCTCGATTCTTATTGTACGCGACCCGTGGGCCCTGGGAAAGCCGCCTCTCGTTCGAAGATCCCCGCGCTGGGGGAGTGCTACTGCGGAGGCGGGCGGTCTTTTCGTGGCCTTGCGTTTCCGAGGGAAGTGCCATCTAATATCCGCTGTCGTGGGGCACGCTGTTCACGGCGAGGGGTCAGAGGGCATGGCGCATGGCGCAAGGAAGGTCTTCCTCACAGGGCCGCCAGGGTGCGGCAAGTCCACCCTGATCCAGAGGATCGTGGGACAGATCCGTGGACCAAAGGTGGGTTTCTACACAGCAGAGATCCGGCAGGGGAGGGAGAGGGTGGGTTTTTCCATCACCACCCTGGACGGTCGAACCGGGATACTCGCCCACCGCCGGCACACTGGTCCCTTCAGGGTGGGGAGATACTGGGTCAACCTGCGGGACCTGGAGGAGATAGCGGTCCCATCCATGACGCCAAGGCGAGGGGATGAGATCGTGGTCATAGACGAGATCGGCAAGATGGAGTGTCTCTCTTCTCTCTTCAGGGAGACCCTGCTCCGGGTCCTCCATTCGAGCAATGGCATGCTGGCCTCCATAGCGGAGAAAGGGGACGAGTTCATGGACTTGGTCAAGGGGCAACCGGGAGTCCTCCTGTACCGGGTGGACCCCAGGAACAGGGACTCCATGGTGGGGCTGGCCAGCCTCTTCAATGAGCTGTGATCCCCATGGGCACCTGCCGTCGCTGCAAGAGGAGCGCCAAGACGATCTCAGGCACCATCGGTTTCTGCGCGGACTGTATCCGGGGGCATTTCGACGATGTGTGGCCTGAGATCAAGGGGGTACACGACAGGAGTCGGAGGCCCTATGGGCTCCCCCTCGATCCGCCTCGGGCGGAGGGGGGTGTGCCGTGCCGCCTGTGTATGCACGGCTGTGACATACCGGAAGGGTCCAAAGGGTTCTGCGGGCTTCGGCAGGCGAGATCAGGTAGGGTCTCGGGCGGCAGGCCTCACGAGGGGAACCTCTCCTATTACTATGACGGGCTTCCCACCAACTGCGTGGCCAGCTTCGTGTGCCCGGCAGGGACCGAGGGAGGTTACCCGCGTTACTCTCTGGCCCGCGGGCCTGAATACGGTTACAAGAACCTGGCCGTATTCTACGAGGCGTGTTCGTTCAACTGCCTTTACTGCCAGAACTACCACTTCAAGGAGAGGACATCCCCTGCTTCTACGGTCTCCTCCAGAGAACTGGCCATGGCCGTGGATCCCAGGACCACGTGCATATGTTACTTCGGGGGGGATCCCACGCCTCAGGTGCTGCACGCCCTGAAGACCTCCAGGCTAGCCCTCGAGGGACGAGGCGACAGGGTCCTCAGGATATGCTGGGAGACCAATGGGGCTGCCAGGTGGCCCTATCTGGAGGCCATGGCCAAGCTCTCCCTCGAATCAGGGGGGTGCGTCAAGATCGACTTGAAGGCCTGGGACAACAGGATCCATCGCGCCCTCTGTGGGGTGGACAACCGTCAGGTCCTGGCGAACTTCGAGAGGTTGTCCGGATGGACACGCATCAGGCCCGACCCACCGCTCCTGGTGGCGAGCACCCTCTTGGTACCGGGGTATGTGGACGAGCCGGAGGTGGGCGCACTGGCCGTGTCCCTGGCGAGATTGGACCCGGAGATCCCGTACAGCCTCCTGGCGTTCCATCCGACGTTCTTCTTGCAGGACCTCCCGCCCACATCCACGTCCCATGCCCTTGGGTGCCTGGATGCGGCCAGGAGGGCGGGGTTGCGCCGCGTACACCTGGGCAACACGCATCTCCTGGGGGATTACTACTGATGGGATCTTCAATCGCCTTTCGTGTCCAAGCAGTGTGTTGGATGGGATGGCCAGGGAGATGAGAATCGACTGGTGGCTGGCAGGGATCTGTGCATCCAGGGTGTTCAACGGCCTTGTCTTCATGACCTATGCCGCGGCACTCCCTGTCCTCCAGAGGGAATGGGAGATGTCGGCTGCGGCCGCTGGTTCCATAGCCAGCGGGTTCCAGATAGGGTACGCGGTGTCCCTAGTGGTCTTCTCCAGCCTGGCGGACAGGTTCAGCCCCAAGAGGCTCTACCTCTGGTCCATGCTGGCTGCCGGGCTCTGCTCCATGGGCTTCGCCCTGTTCGCCAGGGACCATTTCTCTGGCCTGGTCCTGTACTGCCTCGTCGGCATATCCCTGGGCGGGACTTACACAACGGGGATGATGATCATCTCCCACCAGTACCCGGTTCGTCGCCGGGGAATGGCCCTCGGTTTCTTCATAGCCAGCACCTCCCTCGGGTACGCCCTTTCCCTTGGGCTGAGCGGCCTGGCCCTACCAGTGGGCGGGTACAGGCTCTCGTTTCTCCTCACGTGCCTCGGGCCCGTGATGGGGTGGATCGCGGCCTGGGCAACGCTCAGAGGGACCCAGGTCCCGCCTCCGGGGCCAAAGGATGGCAGGAGGTTCACACGGGCTGTGCTGGGCAACAGGCCCGCCATGCTCCTGATCGGCGGTTACGCATTTCACAGTTGGGAACTCCTTGGCATGTGGGCGTGGGCCCCGGCCTTCGTCTCCAGTTGTCTGGCCTCCATCGGGACAGGGACCGTGAAAGCCGCGGGGCTTGGCTCTTTCATCGCTGCCTCTTTTCACGTCACAGGGCTCATGGCCTCCTTCTCCATGGGGGCATTGTCGGACCGCTTAGGCCGCGCCAGGGTCATCCTCCTCATGTCCGGGGCAAGCGCCGTGTGCTCGTTCGTATTCGGCTGGACCATCGGGTGGCCCTTGGCGATCGTGGTCGTCACAGGGCTCATGTACGCATTCTTTGCCCTGGGCGATTCGCCAGTTCTATCGGCGGGGCTCACAGAGGTCATCGACGTCTCGTACATGGGGGCCGCATTCGGCCTCAGATCCCTGCTGGGGTTCGGGGCAGGGTCCATCTCGCCTCTGGTGTTCGGTCTGATCCTGGACTGGAGCAACCCCCTCGCCGAGGGAAAGGGGGTCTACGAGACCTGGGGTTGGGCCTTTGGGGCCTTGGGCCTCGGAGGCCTGGCCGCTTTCTTGTGCGGCCTCCAGTTGGGGAGGATGGGAGGGAGACGCGATGATCGGTCAGGGTGAAAGGAATGGCCCGTCGTCCTAGGCCGCACGACGCTTGTCCCCCCGTGACCGAGCGCGGTCGGTGGTGTAGGGGGGAGTGGGTCGTCTTTGGTCCGGGCTCGGAGGATCCCCCAGG
>CAZOXN010000239.1:0-4961 GCA_964583655.1 uncultured Desulfarculaceae bacterium
GTGGATGCCTTCGATCACCCCTTCTGGGATTACATACGTCAACAGGTCTCCCAGAAATCCCTGGACATCCGAAGGCAGGGTTTCTTCGGCGCGGCCATGCTCCCCTTCAGCGAGCTGGAGTACGGGGGGATCGTGGAGAAGTTGAAGCTCCTTGACGGTAGATTCCAGATAAGGTAGTCACGGGACCTCAGGGAGGAGAGGAGACGGGCCGGGCTTGGTCCCGGCCCGACGAGTCCAGATCCCCACGGACCGTCGCCCTTGGAAGGGATGGTGGAAAGAGCCCCCCCGCTGGGTTAACTTCTCCGATAAGGCAAGGCCTCGGTCACTTCTGCGCCGGCTCAGGGATATCCTCGCTGATCCCGGCCAGCTTCCTCGCCATCTGGGCGTACTTCTCGAACGGTGTAAGGGAACGCACTACCAATCGTGCCCCGTCAGGCGAGCCCCCTCCGTGCATGCACCCTGGGACTCCAGCGCCCAAAGTGAGCCACTCGGTCAATCGTGCGGCACGGGCCCGCGACTCGGCGCTGCAGGGCCCGGCCTTGACATACTTCTGGATGAGTTCGCCGTAGTCGGGGTCCACGAAGTCCCTGTACGAGGGGAAGCAACCCGTTTCCACGATCCCTCCGCCTATCTCCTGACAAAGCCGCTTTGTCTCGTAAGGCAATGTCGCCACGTGCACCTTGTTGGCATGGGCGGTCAGGAAGTCAGGGACCCAAAGCCCAGAGGGATGACGAGTGCCAAGGGCGATGGCACCGACACCCATGGCGAACGTGGTCTCGTTATTGATGCTCATCTCGATCATCTTGGGGTAGAAGGTGCGCGCCGACAGGCCATTGGCCCTGGCCATGAGCACCGCCACCCCGATCATGACGTCCCCCTGTCCGGCCACGCAGGCACCTATGCAGGCCCTATATATGGCCGTGAAGAACTGTATGATCTTGCCCGTGTATTCGAACTCCTTGCAAAGGAAGACACGCTCCTCCGGGACGAATACGTCCTCGAACAGCAGGTAGGCCTGGGTGATGCCGGTATCGGTCGGGATGTCGAACCCATCCTCGTGCTCCCGCGTGTCGCTTGGGCGACGCGTCTCCACCACCGTCAGTCCCTTGATGTCGCGCGGGACGGCACACGCCACAGCGAACTCTTGTTCCTTCTCCCCGTATCCCGTGCCTGGCAGGAGGAAGATCTCGTTGGCCGCGGCAGTCCCGCAGATCATCAGCTTGGCCCCCCGCAGGACGATCCCGTCCTCTCTGACCTCCACCACCCTCAGGTTGGAATCGAGGTTCGGCTGCTGGGATGCCTTGAGGCTCCTGTCCCCTTTGGCATCTGTCAGTGCCCCAGCCACGGTCCAGGCCTCCTGCTCTGCCTTGAGGACCCATTCCCTCAACCTCTGGTGGTAGTGCGTTCCTTTGGCCTGGTCCACCTCGTACGTCACTGCCCACATGGTGTTCATGGCGTTCCAGCCCGCGCAGAGGGCCCCGGTGCATGTCCCTGTGAGATGATACATCTCCCTCTTCATCTTGGAGTTGGCTATGACATCCTCGAGGCCCAACATGAGGGAATTGTGTCTGTGGATCCTTTCGTTGGTCAGGGCCGAGGTCGTCGTAAAGAGAGGGGACGTCTCCTCGTTCCAGGCGCTGTCGTATGCCCTGGCATGACTCTCCACTACGCGCCGGGTGGCTGGATGAGTCGTCACGTCTTCGATCCTCTGTCCGAACTTGAAGACGTTCGGCCTCATCCTCCTCAAAGAGGCCATGTACTGATCCCTCGTCTTCAGGGCCATCTCAAGACTCCTTTCATGGGCAACGGTCCATCCGTCGTGTCATCTCGAAACCTTCTCGACTATTTTGGCGATCTCGGCCATCAAGGCAGGGATCACCTCCCGGTAGTCGCCGACAACAGCGAGGTCGGCATAATCGAAGATGGTGGCATCGGGATCCTGGTTTATGGCCACGACGCACTCAGATTCGTCCATGCCCACCAAGTGATGCATCATGCCGGATATGCCGATCCCGATGTAGAGGCGAGGTCTGACAGTCTTGCCGCTTTGGCCTATCATCTGCTCTTCTCTGGCCCAACCCTCCTCCACAGGGGGGCGTGTGGCCCCCACAGCCCCGCCCAGGGTCGCTGCCAGTTCCTCCACCAAGCGCCACCCCTCTTTGCTTCCGATACCCCACCCCCCCGCCACCACCACCTCTGCATCTTCCAGGGGAACGCCCTTGGGTTCCTCCCTGAGCAGCCCCACTACCCTGGGCCCTGAGACGTCCAGGTCCTGCGGGACGTCGAGGCGAAGGACCTCTCCTGGGCCGCGGCGAGTGGCCATCCTCTTCATCACCCCTGGCATGACCGTGGCCATCTGGGGGCGATGATCAGGGCACTCGATGGTCGCTACCACACCGCCTCCCCAACCAGGGACCAATTGCCTGAGTCGGCCATCTTCCCCAATTCTCAGGTCGATGCAGTGGGCCGAGAGCCCTGTGCCGAGCCTCGCCGCCAACCTGGGAGCGAGCTCCACACCCATGGCCGTGGCCCCGAAGAGGAAGATATCGGGGCGGAGCTCCCTGCACGCCCTGTCCAGGACCGAGACCCACGGCATGATCCGATACGGCTCGAGCCGGCCTTCCTGCGCCAACAGGACCCTGTCCGCCCCGTGGGCATGCAGCTTCTCTACCAGGCCCTCCACTCTGTCCCCGAGGAGGACAGCGCTGACAGTGCCCTTCCCCGGA
Organism: uncultured Desulfarculaceae bacterium; assembly: GCA_964583655.1. Taxonomy (GTDB): domain Bacteria; phylum Desulfobacterota; class Desulfocorpusculales; order Desulfocorpusculum; family Desulfocorpusculum; genus CAZOXN01. Next base: position 2,727 of record CAZOXN010000239.1, read on the forward strand.
GGGGCCAATTCCTGTGCCTTTCCGAGGAGCTCCAATCCCACGCCATGTAGTGAGCCCAAGCGTTGCTCGGCGAAGACCCAGACATCCATGTCACGACTCACGGTTGAGGCATTTCCTGGCCTCGATGGGTACCTCTGTGCCCAGGCCGCCTCAGATGATCCCGAGCTGGGAGAGCCTCTCCGCCACCCTTCGAGCGGCCTCTTCGGGGTCACCCACCACCCTCTCCCCCTGCCTGGTCTTCCTCCGCAACAGGAGATCGGCCATCTTGGTGGGGGACCCGCGCAGGCCCACCGATCCCGGATCCAGTCGGAGTTCCTGATTTCCCCAGATCTCGATCTCCTTGGACTCGGCCTCCAGGATCCCGAGGAAGGTCGTGTACCTGGGCTTGTTGACCTCCTTGGTGAAAGAAAGCAATAGGGGCGCCTCGGCCTCCATCTCCACGACCCCCATCTCCACTCTCTGAGAGAGCCTGATCCCTCCAGGACCATCCAGGACCAAGCGGCACACGTGCATGACATTGGGGATCCCCAGCATCTCGGCGAGCTGGGAGGGAACCTGGGCGGTGGAGCCGTCCAGTGAGGAATTCCCGCAAAGGACCAGATCGAAATCCCCCATCCGCCTTATGGCCGCAGAGAGGATGAGGGAGGTGGCCAGGGTGTCGGAGCCCGCGTAGATCCGATCGGATACGAGCACTCCAGAATCTGCCCCCATGGCCAGGGCCTCCCTGAGCACGGCCCTCCCAAAGGGCGGAGCCATTGTCACGACCCTGACCTCCCCTCCCACTTCGTCCTTGAGGGCCAAGGCCGCCTCCAGGGCGTTTCGGTCCAAGGGGTTCATGATGGTAGGGATCCCCTCACGGATCAGGGTCTTGGTCTCCGGGTGCATCTGGAGCCTTCCCCATTCCTTGGGGTCGGGGACAGGCTTTATGCAGACGATGAGGCGCACCCTCTTCCCCCCTCCTTTTCACCTGACAAGGGGTCGGCCTGGCGGCTATCTCTTCTCGTACCCGGCCAAGGCCGCCCTTGAAAGGACCACCTTGGCGATCTCCGCTGTGCCGCCTGCCGGGATCGTCACCATGGCATCCCTCAGGAGCCTCTGCACCTTGTACTCCTTCATGATCCCGTAGGAGCCGTGGATCTCCACGGCCTTCTTGGCGCAGCGCGCCGCTGCCTCGCAGGTGTAATACTTGGCCAGGGCCATCTCTGTGTCGCAGCGCATCTCCTGGTCCTTCATCCAGGAGGCGCGGTAACACAACAGCCTGCAGATCTCCAGCTCGGTGTACATCTCGGCTAGGTAGAATCGGATCCCCTGCAGATCGCTGATGGGCTTTCCGTACAGGACCCTCTCGGTGGCGAACTTGGCCGCCTCCTCCAGAGACGCGCGGAGGATACCCAAGGCAGTGGCGGCCATCCCGGGGCGTCCCACCTCGCTCACCGTCTTCATGGCCACGGCAAGCCCCCCCCCCTCCTGGCCGAGGATGTTGGCGTGGGGCACCTCGCAGTTGTCGAAGACGAGCTCCCCGGTGTTCGACCCCCAGAGTCCGAACTTGTTCTCCTTACGGCCCGTCTTGGCCCCTGGAAAGTCCTTCTCCACGATGAAGGCGGTGAGACCTTTGGCACCAGGGGCGGTCCTAGCGATGACCACCCAGAAGTCCGAGGTGTGGGAGTTGGTTATGAAGCACTTCCTCCCCTTGATCAACCACTTCTCGCCCTTGCGCTCGGCCGCTGTCTGTATCCCCACCACGTCCGACCCCCCGGAAGGGTCCGTCACGGCCACGACACCCATGGTCTCCCCCTTGGCCAGCGGAGGAAGGTATCTCTCCTTTTGCTCATCGGTGCCGAAGTCATTGATCACCGCGCAGCCCATGTGGTGAACCTGCATGGCCATGGGGATGGCGGCACAGACCCGCCCCAGCTCCTCCAGGGCTATGGTGCGGGCAAGCATCCCCATCCCCACCCCCCCGTACCTCTGCGGGGTGATGATCCCCGTGATCCCCACCTTGGCCATGGGTCTGAGGAGTTCCGAGGGGAACTCCCCGGTCTCCTCCATGGCGTCCATCTTGGGCGGGATCTCGCTCTCAGCGAACTCCCTCACAGCCTTTCGCAGCAGCTCCTCCCTTTCTGAAAACGAGAAATCCATGGTCACCTCCTTGGTTCCGCCTCAGCCGTGCGCGGTCCTGTTTTCGCCAAGGTTACAGCCTCAGCATCAGCGGGGCAAGGGTGTTCCCACCCTGTG
>CAZOXN010000240.1:0-4911 GCA_964583655.1 uncultured Desulfarculaceae bacterium
GCCGCCCCGAGAAACACCACCACCCCGTGATCGCGAACGAAACAGGCTGTGGCCCCTCAGCGTTGAGAGAGCTCTTCCAGGAGGGGGTGGGCTGCCTTCTCATAGGCCTGGAGCAGGGACACCGCCAGCACCATGGCCAATGGACCCAGCAGTATCCCCAGGGGACCGAAGGCGAAGACCCCTCCCAAGAGGGAGAAGAATATCAGGAGTGGATGCAGTTCGCTCCTCCCCTTCATGACGATGGGCCTCAAGACGTTGTCGCTCATGCTCACCACCAGGATACCCCAGGCGATCAAGAAGACCCCGGAGAGGACCCTGTGGGTGAGGATCAAGAGCACCGCGGCAGGGCCCCACACGATGGCGGTGCCCACCGCAGGGATCAGGCTGAAGAAGGCCATGGCCACGCCCCATACCAAGGGCTGCAGGCCCACTATGAGGAACCCTATGGCGCCCAGGAATCCCTGGGTCAGGGAGATCACGAAGGCCCCATAAAAGGCCGACTCGCTCACGCCCCTGAACCGCTCGAAGAGCTCCCTCTGGAGACTCCCGGGCAAAGGGGTCAGATGCATCACCCAGCGCAGGAACGCCCCGCCGTCCTTCAGGAAATAGAACAGGGCGAAGAGCATCAGGAAGAACTGCCACACCGCGGCCGTCACAGCCTTGACAGCGGCCGCGCTCCACCCCACCAGAAGGCCGCTCGCCCTCCCTGCCAGCTCCGTCAGGGTCTTGCCCACCTCCTTGGGGCTCAGTTCCAGTCGGGGCAAGAGCCGCCTCTGAAGCTCCAGGAGCTGCTCCACCATGCTCTGATCCACTAGCCCCGTCTGGACCCTCTCGTTCACCCAATTGTAGGCCTGAACCGATTGCTGGGCGAGTATCCCGGCCAGGACCAAACAGGGAACGATGAGCAGGAGCACCACCAGTAGCGTGGTCAAGAGGGCCGAGAGGGTGCGGCGATTGCGGGTGCGGCGCAACACCCAGGAGTAGGCCGGCTGGGAGATGGTGGCCAGGACCAGGGCCACCATGAAGATGGTGATGAAAGGCTTGAGGATCACATACCCGAACCAGAGCACCAGGACGAGGCAAAAGAGCAGGAATCCCCCGCCATACTCCCTAAGGGTCTGCCCACGTTCCATGTGATCCCTCCATCGGCCCCGGAATAGAAGGCCAGGCCGTTAAGAGACCGATTACATCAGCTCGAAGAAAATGTCAAACAATGCCGCAAGGAGCGCGCCTTTCATCCGATGGAGCTTTCCCTCAGGGGTCGGAGACGCACCGCGGCCCACCCGCCTTCAACGAATGTGAAACGGGGTGCCGCACTGGGCATCGTTCGCCTGCGTACTCGAAAAGGCGCATCTCCAGAGGGCCGAGGCTCAGCACCTCAGGAAAGGGCTCACCGCGTGCCCCGGGGGTGATCTCGGAAAGCCCGTCTGGCCTTTGTCGAATCCATTCCGGCAGATCCGATAGTTTGACGCTGGCCCATACCCCTTCATCCGGATTCAGCAAGGCGAGCACCCCGTTGTCACCTGCGTCGCTTCCCTTGAAGAGGACCACCGCCGGGCCAGGCGCCCCCAGACCGCAGATCGGGCCCTCGGCATTGAGGGGGTGACAACGGGCTTTGACCATATTGACGTCGCGCACAAAGGCCGTGATGTCGTACCCTGGTTCCTCCCAGTCCTCGGGACTGGACCTCACCACGTCCAACCGCGTCTTGAAGCCATACTCGAAACCCAAGGGCATGAACACGCCGGTGGAGAAGAAGGCCGCGAAGAGATATCTCAATTTGGCGTGCCTGGGATCCCCGCCGGTCTCCATGGCCAGCCTTGGGGTATCGTGGGTTTCCGGAAACGAGATGGATGGGGCCACATGTCTGAAGGTCTCGTACTGCTCCAGGCACCACGGCTCCCGGAAATCCCACCACTTGGAGCTGCTCAGGAAGAAATCGAACCCGGCCGGGGAAAGCCCAAGGGCCTCTTCCAGACGACACCCCAAGGTCTCGGCCACGAAGATCACACGAGGGTCCATGAGTCTGACCTCGTCCATTATATGGGCCCAGAACTGCCATGGGAGCTTGTAGGCCGCATCGCATCGAAACCCCCCGAACCCCTGATTCAATAGCCAGAGGGCCAGCCCCCTCATGTAGGACCAGAGTTCCTCCCTATGCCCTGACGCAGAGTAGTCCATCTCTGCCAGGTCCCCCCAAACCGTCTTCTTCCTGGCATCCGCAGGATCTATGGCAAAGGGGGATACGAGCTCCCCATCCCCCCCCCGCACGAACCAGCCCGGGTGCTCCGTCACCAGGACAGAGTCCTTGGACGTGTGGTTCACCACTAGGTCCAGGAGGACTCGGAGCCCCTGTCCCTGTGCTGCCATGACAAAAGAACGGAGGGTGCCCCAAGGATCCGGGTCCGTCTCGGGGGTGATGATGGGATTCAGGCGATAGTAGTCCTTGACAGCGTAGAGGCTACCCGAGAATCCGGGATAATGGATGGGGTTGAGATGGATCCAGTTGAACCCCATATCCCTGATGCGTGGCAGGTGATGGAGCCACCTCTCTATCCCACCCACAAGGGGATAGAAGAAACCGTAGATCCTGGGCCCATCCACATGGCTCACAAGGGCACCTCGGGGGGGCGCGAGGCCGGCCCCAAGAGCCCCTCCAGCATGTGCTTCAACCTGGCGGCTGTCTCGGGCCCTCTCAGGGCCTCCAGGGACAGCCGAGCCCTCCTCCTCCAATTGGGGTACCCTTCCACGGTACCAGGGAGATTGAGCTGTTCCCCCTCCAGCAGCAGATCGTCCAGGCCGATCATGAGGAGCTCGCAAGGGGTGGCCGCTAGCATGCGGACCACCGCCCCCTGGAGGGCCTCGCTCCAGGCAGGCACAACATCTCCGCCCTCCGTCACCCCAGTGGGCAGCAGGCCCAGATCCCTCAATCTTCTGAGCAACGCCTCTCGAGCCCTCTGCCTCTCCTGGCAGGCCCTGTCGGCGGCCTCCGCGTCAGGGAAGAGGCCCAGATCCTTGCGCCATCTGATGTCCCTTCCCTCCCAGAACCCGACCATGGTGGGCAGGTCGTGGGTGGTGATGGAGACCATGGCCCGCCTCGGGTATCGAGACGGGTGTAAGAATCGCCCGTCTCGATCCCTCTGGAAGTACAGGAGGCGCGTCGAGAGCACCCGGGCATCCCGAAGCCCTCGCCGGATCCTCGGCTCCACGGTACCCAGGTCCTCCCCCACGATGATAGCGCCATGGCGATGGCTCTCCAGGGCCAACAGCAGCAATAGTTCCCGTGCCGGATAACCCACGTAGGTCCCGTGGCGCGGGGAGCCTCCCTCGGGTATCCAGAAGAGCCTGAAGAGCCCCATGACATGATCCAGCCGCAGGGCACCCGCCCCCTCCAGGTTCTGCTGTAAGAGGCGCACCCAGGGCTCGAAGCCTTGTCTCGAGAGGTACAGTGGATTCAGGGGGGGGATCCCCCAGTTCTGCCCCAGGGGAGAGAAGTCATCCGGCGGTGCCCCCACTGTCACCCCCCTCAGGTACGCCCCGGGATATGCCCACGCATCTGCCCCGCAAGGATCCATGCCCAGGGCCATGTCCTGCAGGACTCCTATGGGCATCCCCTTCCCTCTCGCCTCTTGCTGCACGCGCACTACCTGCTCGTGGATGAGCCATTGGACCCATTGGTGGAACAGGACCGCCTCGGGCTGGGACCTCTGGAACTCCTTCACCTCATCAGAGCGTGGGTCCTGGTATGGTGCAGGCCATTGCCGCCACGTCCAAAGGGGCGGGTCTTGGCCGAGAAATCGTTCCTCCAGGGCCGAGAAGGTGGCGAACAGGAGCAACGGCTCGCCCTGACGAAGCACGTAATCATTGAAAGAGAGGCCCCTGGGGGTCGCCTTGTCATGGGCACCATCGCCCCGCAGGAATACCTCGAAGAGGGCCCTCAAGACCTGCGTCTTCAAGCGGGCCACGGCCGGGATGTCCACCAGCGGCCCATCTCTGAGGGAAGCCAAGGTCTCGGCTGAGGCCAGCCGCTGGGCCTCGGCACAGTGCAGGAACTCCGGGACGGACTCCAAGTCCAGGATCAGGAGGTTTCGATAGAGGCGACTAGATGGGAAATAAGGGCTGACGTTGTAAGGGAGGCGGTTTGCCACATGATGGATGGGGAGAAGCCCCACAAACCCAGCATCAAGCTCCCTGGAGAGCCAAGAGGCAAGTTCCTCCAGGTCCCTTAGGTCACCAGCCCCCCAGTTTCGGCCAGAGACGAGACACTGGAGCCCCAGCCCCACCCCCCAAACCCTCTTTCCTTTTTCCCCCCGCTGAGGCCCATAGCATCGGGCAGGGCAAAAGGCGAGTCGAGCCTCCCCCTCCCGGGTCCCCTTCGGATATTCCAGGGAGATCATGAGGCGATGGTAACCCAGTGGGAGTCGGTGCGGGACAGGGACCCGAATCCTCCCCGCTCCCTCTTTGGTGGCCTCCCCTTCGTAGAAGATCTCTCCCTGCTCTCCGCGGAGCTGCACCCACCCCCTGAGGACGCTCGCACGGCCGCGCCCCATTGGGAGCCCGCGCGGCCGCAGGCAAAGGCCGTTGGCAGCGTCATCTCGAGACACGACGATCCATGGACCCAGGAGCGGCTCGCCACGGTCCTCGCCTTTCGAACCGGCAGTCGGTCCCACGGCCTCCCACGCACCCAGGGCCTTGAGGAAGGCCCGGAGGGTATCGGGGGGAGGTTCCTGAAGCCGGCCCCAGATATCGCGATACCCTGTCCTTATCCCATATCTCCTGGCCGCCCTCTTCAGCTCATCCATGGGCATCGAACTACCCCCCCTCCCCAGAGCCTCTCCATGGAAACAGGGTCTCCCTGAGGAGGAGCCTTCTGCCCAGGGCCTCCACGGCCTCCAGGTGCCCCTCCCAACC
>CAZOXN010000241.1:0-4908 GCA_964583655.1 uncultured Desulfarculaceae bacterium
GCTTCGAAGAGATCCCGGCCTATCTCCATGGAAGTTTGATAATACTTACCCTTCAAGCCAAACGACCCGGACATCCCGCAACATCCTCGGTCCAGGGGGACTACCTCGATTCCAGGAAGTTTCCTGAGAAGAACCAACGTGTTGCCTGAAGATGAGAGTGTCTTGGAATGACAAGGCGTGTGATAGCCAATGCGGGAAATGCCTTGGAATGCCTTCAGGGTCCCCCCCTTGCATTCAAGTTCCCGCAGAATGAAACTTGCGAAATCTACGGTGGCCTTGCTCAGCTCCTTGGCTTCCTGGTCGTCTACCAAGCGGGGATACTCATGCACGATGGCTCCCATACAACTCGGGCAGGTTGCAACGACCGGAACCCCCTCTCTTACGACGTGTCGGTGCAGGGAGCGTATGTTGAAACGGATCCTCCTCAACGCCCTTCCGAAATCTCCCATACCTATTTTGGGAGTTTGACAACATCCCTGAGGTGGCAAAATGACCTCGTAACCGAATCCCTCCAGCAGTCTCACCAAGGCCTTGCCCGTTTCCACGTCATTGTAATTGACAAAACACCCATGATAGTATCCGACCTTCCGGTCAGATCGGAGCCGGGTCGTGGAAAAAAACCAAGACCGAAAAGTCTTCGAATGGAACTGTGGAAAGGGGCGTTGATGAGCCATCCCTACTACCAACTCAGCTCCTCTCTTCATTGTCCTGATCCGGAGCAGTCTGTTGGCGATGGGAGCGACAAGGCTCGCACAGCGATCAAGTTCCTCTGTACGACTTAGAAAAGCTTCTCTTGAAAGCAAGTGCCTCCGTGCCGCGACTCCTTTTCTGGTCTCCAGTACCATGTGGGGGATATCGATCTGAAGCGGGCACTTGAGATGACAATTGCGGCAGAAGGTGCACCAGTTCAGCGACCTTAGCTCTCCCCTCAGATACCTTGCCAGGTACTCTTTGGGGCTCAGTTGATCGGCTCCTGCATAGTACTTATACGTCGGACAGTTCTGGCGACACGACCGGCAGCCAATGCAGAGCATCAGATCCTGAAATCTGCCGGCCAAGAGATCTCGTCGCCCGTTATCGATCAAGAGGAACAAGACTTCCCTATTCCCTACATAAGTCCCAACCTGATCCCAGGAAGGGGCTCCCCCTTTTGTGTCGGCTAAGGCAAGGTCTAGCATCCGGCTCTTGTAGCCGAAAATACCCGTACATTGCGCTTGGAAGATGGCGTCGTCAGTAGTCTGGACAAGTTTCTCCAGACCAATCAAGAAGATCAGACGCCGGGTACGGCCAAGGATCTTCGTGATATTGGAGAAATGCTGAACGAGTACCACGGAGCCATCCTCGCAAGAAGCCGCATTAACGCCTAGCAAACCGGTCACGTCGAGATAGTGCGATCTCTCCCCCTCCAAGGGCACAGACCGGTGAATCGAGAACGCGTCCCAGATTACCCGAGGAGGAATATCCGGAAATTGCCAGTGTTTCATTTCACAGGCGGCCTTCGGAGGGAACTCGCTGTCGTAAGCCTCGATGACTTCGAGCCCGGCACGCCTCATATCCCCTCCAATCTCCTTCACTGTCCCCGATCTGTTCACACAGATCCTGCTATCTAAAGCAAACTCGGCAATGATGCTCACGGCTTCTTGGGCGGTCTTCGCCTCGGCCACCTTCACACCCGGCCACTTGGAGACAAGCCTCCTGAATCCCTCCACCGACTCTTCCACATGGTCCCGCGCTACCATGCGTATCGATCTAAGCCTCTCTAAGACCTCCTCCTCAAAACCCGCGGAACGGGGTTGATCCGAGCCCATCCAGACCGGGACCGCCCGTACCCGCTTGGCTTCAGGACCAGGGCTTATGGCATAGACCATTTGACTCATCATCCTCTACCAATCACTCATGGGCGGGAAGAAACACTATCATTCGTTCAAGGCCCAGCTCGCGCAGTTTTTCAGCGGTCGGCAGTCCCTGCTTGGTCTCCCAGCCCCGTTCGTCATAATAGTCATCGAGAAGTCCTTCCGCCTCTTCCCGTGAGATGGCCCTTCTCTTGAAATAATCCATCATTACCCTGGTCTCCCCCCTGTCTTGGAGGGGACGAAACCAGATTTCTGGGAATTGATCCCGCTCCGCGAAGCCTTCCCGTAGGTTCAACATCTTGTAAAGGTTCCAGATCCGTTCTCCTGCCTTGTGGAGTTCCTCTTCCGAGAGGTCCAAACCTGTGGCTGAGCGAAAAAGCACCAGCAATTCATCTAAGTTGTACCTCTGGGCGATCTGCTGCCTCGCGCAGACGCCTAGGGAACTAAAAAAGCTGTAATGGTCCTCTGCCCATTTCAGCAGTCTCCCTGTGTTAAATCCTTCGCCTCGAAAGATGCGCTCTTGAGCCTCCTGTGGAATCCGTATGTTGTTCGCATAGCGCTTGAAGGAACGAAGAGACCTCCCAACCACCGTGCTCGGTGATTCCCCAGCCGCTATGTGCGAACCCCTTGGGTTGGTCACAAAACCCAGGTGCTCCGTACCGAAGATGTTCCTCGCATCTTGCATAGGGTCGATCCCCTTGATGTGATAGGCGTAATCCTCGGCCTCTTTCCCAAGCCTCTCAACCCCTTCGATCCAACCATCCGCCAGGACATCGCCAATGTCCTCCCGAAAGGCGATTCGTCTCATTACCTCCAAGGCTGTCTCGAAGTCGACCTTGAGCTCCAATCCGTTGGTGTCCCTCTTATCGATGATCCCCTTCCTGAAAAGCTCCACAGCGAAATTGAAGAGCGCACAAAAAGAAAAGACATCTATACCATAACGATTGCACACATCGAACGCCTTGACGATCTGGTCAAAATTGGTCAACTGGAGTTGCACTCCCACCGAGTTAGCCAAGTGAAGATACGCAGACATGTAGATCCTGCTGCCCCTGTATTCACCGTCCCGTAGCTCCACCAGATGCTTGTCTGCGACGGGGCAAGACATACAGGCGATGTTCTGGATCTTGTTTTTCTTCCAGGCCTCCACGTCCCAAATCTGAGCCGCCTTCTCGTCCGGGAAGATCTTGGTCCAGTTCTCGTTGCTCAACCCGGCCTGCCGCCATCGCTCCCAACCAATCATTATCCCTTCGTTCACCCACTGTTCGTGCAAGGGGTCCTGGACGATGGCCTCAAAGATGCGCCTCGAGGTGTCGAGAAACGTATCCTGCTCGAACACCCTGAGCTTGGAGCCTCCACATGCCACAATGGCCTTGAGCTTCTTCGAACCCATCACAGCCCCATGCCCCCCTCTTCCCAGGGAAGCGACATTATCGACGAGAGAGAGGGACATCCTCACGAGGTTTTCGCTGGCTGGCCCGATTGAGATCACGCTTGAACCAATGTGCCTGTCCCATAGCATTTCCGTGGTCTCAATCATATCCAGCCCCCAGAGATCGGAGGCCTCACAGATCTCTGGCTCCGGCCCAACCTTCAGATACACCGGGGCACTTGCTCTCCCCACTACGACCACGGCATCGTAGCCTGAGTGCTTTAGCATAAACCCCATATTCCCGCCTCCCCCGGCGGAGCCGATACGATGATTGGCCTGCTTGGTGGCCATGTGGATCTTTCCCGTGCCTGGGGCGGGCGTCCCCCCGAGCACCCCAGCCCCTATGATCAGGGCGTTCTCTTCAGAAAATGGAGCGCAACCCCTATTGACATATCGTTCGGCCAGCAAGGCGTTGAGACCAAACCCCCCAATGTACAGGCGCGCGTCTTCCTCTGTCAGAGTCTCTTCTTTGATGACCCGATTGCTGAGGTCAACCACCAAGATTCTGCCAGCATACCCGTATTCCAACATGAGAGCTCCCAAATCACCTCCACTGATTCAGTGGATTCGTCTCCCGCCCCACTGATCTCGTATCAACGAGAATCGTCCGATCAAATCGAGCCCGGTCACATCCCAAGATATGCCTTTTTCACGTGTTCATTAGCCAAAAGAGCCTTTCCAGCGTCCGAAAGGGATATGCTCCCTTCCTCGAGGACATACCCACGTTGCGAAATACTCAGGGCCTGATGCACATTCTGCTCTACGAGAAAGACCGTGGTCCCCTTCTTATTGATCGTCTCTACGATTCGAAACACTTGTCTGACCACGAGGGGTGCAAGGCCTAACGATGGCTCATCTAACATCAGGAGAAGGGGCTCAGACATGAGGGCCCTCCCGATGGCGAGCATTTGTTGCTCCCCACCACTCAGGGTCCCGGCCATTTGACTTGCACGCGCCTTCAAGATGGGGAACATGGTGTAAATCTCATCCAAGGTCTGACCTCTCTTCTGGCGCGCCCTTCTTGAATACGAACCGAGACGCAGGTTCTCAGCTACCTTCAGGAGGGGAAAGATCCTTCTCCCTTCGGGGACCTGAACCACACCCGCATTGACGATCCGTTGTGAGGACCAGTTGTCAATACGTTCTCCCAGAAAGGTGATAGAGCCTGACCGAGATGGTATCAGCCCGGAGATAGCATTCAAGGTGGTTGTCTTGCCAACGCCGTTTGAACCGACCAGGGAGACTGTCTCTTGTGCTGAGATCTTCAGCGAAAGGTCGCGTAAGACGGACATGTCGCCGTAACTCACATAGAGATTGGCGATCTCAAGCATTGAAGGCCTCATCCCCCAAGTACGCCTCTATTACTTTCCTGTCTGCAGAGATTTCCTGAGGGCTACCAATAGCGATCATCTCCCCGAAATTCAGGACGAACATTCGATCCGACAGGTTCATCACCGCCCGCATCACATGCTCTATGACGAAAATGGAGATGCCCCTCTTCCTGATCCGGCGGATCAGTTCCACGATCTCATCCACCTCCCTCGGATTCAAGCCAGCCATGACCTCATCTAGCAAGAGGACCTCGGGCTTTGTGGCCAAGGCCTTTGCCAGCTCCAATCGCTT
>CAZOXN010000242.1:0-4881 GCA_964583655.1 uncultured Desulfarculaceae bacterium
AGCTCATTATAGACTCCTCTCTGGTAATGTGAACGAGAAGTCTTCGTGACGAAAAGGCCTCCTGGCCCGAGCTAGACCACTGGAAAGGAAGCCCCTTTTCCCTTTGGGGCCCGCGTTCTTTCGCCACCACACTTGCGATCAGTCACCCGTTCCGCGCAGAAGCAACGGGGGTAAGTGATCATAAGGTGGTGACGTTTCTCGAAGCGGCTCGGCGGGGAGTCGAAGAGAAATGGTGCCACCCCTTGACCGATGGGGAACGGGGAGACGCCGCTTAGGCGGGACTCAGGCTGGAGGGGGAAGCCTGAGACATGATCGCTGGGTCCGGTCGACCCGGAGGATGGCCTTGATTTGTGGTCGTCGCTTCTCTACGATCAAGAGGGGAAACGAGGCGAAAAATGGAGCTGTGCGCTGTCCATCGGGAAAGGAGCCGCAAAGGGAGCGCCTTGATCACCTTCGAGGGGATCGAGGGCAGCGGTAAGTCGACCCAGATGGCGATGCTTGGGGAATTCCTCAGGAAGAAAGGACTACGAGTCGAAGCGACGCGCGAGCCCGGAGGCACCCGTATCGCCGACGCCATCCGCAATATCCTCTTGAGCCCAGAGTACAGGGAGATGGCCGATCTGACGGAGCTCTTTCTCTACGAGGCATGCCGTGCCCAACACGTGCACGAGTTCATGAGGCCCTTGCTGGAGGCTGGGTCGATACTGCTTTGCGACCGTTTCTCGGATTCCACACTGGCCTATCAGGGTTATGGTAGGGGAATGGATCGGGGTCTGGTGGATCGCCTCAATCACGTGGCCTCAGGTGGCCTCCGCCCGGACTTGACCATCCTCCTGGACTGCCCTGTTGAGGTAGGGCTGAGGCGGTCCTGGGAGAGACTTCAAAAGGAAGGGAATGCCAAGGCGGAGTCTCGCTTCGAGCAAGAGGAGGTGGGCTTTCATGAACGTGTGAGGGCCGGATTCCTGGCCATCGCCATGGAGGAGCCGGGCAGGGTCAAGAAGGTCGATGGAACCGCGCGACCCGAGGCGGTTCAGGAAGAGATTCGAGAGATCGTCGTGGCGCACATAGGGCTTTGAGGTGCAATCTGGAAGGGTGCCGGGCAAGGATCCAGGATGCATGATTCAGGATCCAGGATACGAGGATCATATGGACCGAAGGACGGTGTTCGTCCCGGGTCCCTGCTCCATGTATCAGGGATCGGGTCTGGTCGGATCCGCAGGCAGGTGGTGAGCGGTGGCCTTGTCTGATGTCGTGGGACACGCCAGGCCCGTGAAGATACTGATGCGGGCATTGGGGTCCGGGCGAGTGGCGCACGCGTACATGTTCGTAGGACCGGATGGCGTGGGGAAGGCCACGTTGGCGTTTAACTTCGCCAAGGCCCTCCAGTGTCAAGCGGGAGGTGCAGATGCCTGCGACTCCTGTGCTGCGTGTGAGAAGGTTTCCCGAGGGAATCACCCTGATGTCATTTTCGTCGAGCCGGAGGGGGCCCAGATCCGCATAGAGCAGATTCGCGAATTGCAACAGCGGATTGTCTACAGACCCCTGGAGGGATCCCGACGGTGCGTGATCCTGGACCGCGCCCATGATATCACGTTGCAAGCCGCCAATGCCTTGCTGAAGGTCTTGGAGGAGCCTCCAGGGGGAAATGTCATGATCCTGATATCTCGCTCCACATCGGTGCTACCGCCTACCATAGTGTCCCGCTGCCAGGTGATTCAGTTCTCCCCTCTTTCACCAGCGGAGGTGGCTCGTTGTCTTCAAGATCGCCATGGCTGGGATCGGGACGAGTCCGTGCGGGTGGGGAGCCGTTCCAAGGGGAGCGTCAAGATGGCGATGGAGTTGAGGGACCTTCCTTTGGTCGCTGAGGAGGAGGAGATCCTGGACTTCCTTTCGGGTCTCAAGAGTCTGAGCGCCGCCGCGGTCTTGGACACCTCTAGGGATTGGGCAACAGGCCGGGAGGCAGCGCGGTCGAGGCTGGAGTCGCTCCTGGGGGTGTTCAGGGACCTGGTATGCCTTCATCTCGGTAGCGCGGCGGTGGACCGCAGGGAGCTCGAAGACCGGATGCGTCCGGTGGCATCCCGGTGGGGACTGGACGATCTCCTGAAGGGGTGGAGGGGCGCAGCGGAGGCCCTGGAGGGAATAGAGCGGAACTGGAAACCTCATCTGCTGATGGATGGGCTGCTCCTCTCCATGCACAGCTGTAGTAGGACTGGGACTAGGGGGTCATGACCACGGCCCCTGAGCAAAGGGTATCCGGCTTGTGACCGGCACCATGAGATAGGGCAATGAGGCAACTGCCTCTGAGGGGTTGAAGGTGAGGGTGGTGGCTGTCAAGTTTAGGGAAAGAGGGAAGACATACATCTTCGAATGTGGTGAGTTGGCCCTCCACATCAACGACTGGGTCATGGTGGAGACCGACAAGGGGCTCGCCATGGCCTCGGTGGTCATGGAGCCATGGGAGACAGAACCTGAAAGCGTCCGAAAAGACATCAGGAAGGTAGCCCGCCTGGCAGACAAGGATGACCTGGTCAAGGCCCAGCGCTTGAAGGAGAGGGAATCGGAGGCTCGCCGGGTCTGTCGAGAATTGATCCAGCAGTACCAGCTCCCCATGAAGCTGGTGGAGGTGGAGTCCCTCTTCGAGCCAGAGAAGATGGTCTTCTCTTTCACATCTGAGAACCGGGTCGACTTCAGGAGGATGGTCAAGGAGTTGGCGCGCAGGTTTCACTGTAAGGTGGAGATGCGCCAAATAGGGGTTCGCAATGAGGCCAAAGTCCTGGGCGGCTTGGGGAGCTGTGGGAGGGAGCTGTGTTGCTGTTCCTTCTTGAAGGAATTCGAGCCGGTCTCAGTTAGGATGGCCAAGGATCAGAACCTGTCGTTGAATCCCTTGAAGATCTCAGGCCTGTGCGGACGTCTCATGTGTTGCCTGGCCTTCGAACACAAGATGTACCTCAACCTCAAGGAAGGCTTCCCCAGTTGCCGCAAGTGGGTGAACACTCGGCGTGGGGTGGGCAGGGTGAAGCGTCTGAACGTGCTTGCGGACAGGGTCGTGTTGGAGATCCCGGACGGAGAAGAGGTGGAGGTCCGCCTGGACGAGATCCTAGAGGTGCTCCCTGGGAAACCAACGCATTTGGAGCGGTAGCAGCAGAGGGGTCTAGGTCAATGGAGAGCCGATTCTACATAAGCACACCGATCTATTACGTCAATGCGGAGCCGCATTTGGGACACGCCTACACCACCATCGTGGCCGACGTGATGACCCGTTTCCACAGACTGATGGGGGAGGAGGCCTTCTTTGTAACCGGGACAGATGAGCATGGGGACAAGGTCCTGGAGGCAGCGCGTAGACATGGGGCGGAGCCCAAGGCGTATGTGGATGAGGTCAGTGAATCATTCAGGTCGCTGTGGCCTCGTCTGAACTGCGCCTACGACCGCTTCATTCGAACCACCGATCCACAGCATATCCGCGTGGTTCAGGGCATCTTGCAGAAGGTCCATGACCATGGGGACATATACTTCGGTCGTTACAAGGGCCTGTATTGCACCGGCTGCGAGAGGTTCTACGCGGAAAGGGAACTGGAGGGCGGGCTTTGTCCTCAGCACCAAGTGCCTCCTGAGCCGAGGGAGGAGGACAATTACTTCTTTCGGATGAGTGGTTATCAGGAATGGTTGGTCGGGCATCTCAAGGAGAACCCGGACTTCATCAGGCCAGAAAGATACCGTAACGAGGTACTCTCCATGCTCAGGGAACCGTTGGAGGATCTATGCATCTCCAGGCCGCGGTCCCGGCTGGAATGGGGTATCCCGCTACCTTTCGACGAGGACTTCGTGACCTATGTGTGGTTCGATGCCCTCATCAATTACATCACCGCCTTGGACTACCCCGACGGAGAGTCGTTTCAGCGCTTCTGGCCGTTCGCTCAACACCTCATAGCCAAGGACATCCTCAAGCCCCATGGGATCTACTGGCCGATTATGCTCAGGGCCGCAAAGATACAGCCGTACAGGCACCTCAACGTTCACGGGTACTGGAACGTCGAGGCCTCCAAGATGTCCAAGAGTCTCGGCAACATAGTGCGTCCCCTGGAACTCGTGGAGAAGTACGGGCTCGACGCGTTCCGCTACTTCCTCCTCAGGGAGATGGTCTTCGGTTTGGATGCGGGTTTCAGCGAGACTGCCCTGGTGCAACGCCTAAATGCCGATCTGGCCAACGACCTAGGCAACCTCCTACACCGCAGCATGGCCATGGCGAGGCGATATCTCCAGGGACGGGTCCCTGTGCCCGGACAGCCGGAGGGCCTGGACCTGGAGCTCCAGGCCAAGGCGCAGGAGGTCATGAGGGCCTACCCGTCAGAGATGGAGTGTCTGAATTTCCACAAGGCCTTGATAGCGGTGTGGGATCTCATCGGAGAGGCGAACCGTTACGTGGACCGGACGGAACCTTTTCGCCTCGCCAAGGATCCTGGGCGAAGGGGGAGGCTGGAGACCATACTCTACCACCTGCTGGAGGTCAATCGCTTGATCTCCGTGATGCTCTGGCCTTTCATTCCGGGAACGGCCGAAGAGATATCCCACCAACTCGGGACCAGGGCGCCGGATGGGCCAGGGGACCTGACGAGGCTGGGGCGATGGGGACTCCTGCAGGCCGGAGCCACCCTCGGGACCCCCAAACCGTTGTTCCCGAGGGTGGATTTGGAGGAGAAGGGGCTGACGGCTGGAGTCGAGAGGGAGGCGGAGGTGGAGAAGATGCCGGAAAAGGGGGAGGTAACCCTGGAGGATTTCCAGAGGCTCGATCTCAGGGTCGGTCGGGTCAAGGCAGCCGAGGCAGTCAAGGGGTCGCGTCGGCTGCTGCGAGTCGTGGTGGAGATCGGTGGGGAGGAGAGG
>CAZOXN010000243.1:0-4863 GCA_964583655.1 uncultured Desulfarculaceae bacterium
GGCGCGGGCTGCCCCTGGCATAGTGGCCCTGAACAAGATCGACCTGCCCCCACGCCTATCCTTAGAGGATCTGCCTCGGTTCCTCAGAGCCCTGCCGTCAGTGCGTATATCGGCCAAGGAAGGGATCGGGATAACGGATCTCTTGGATGCGGCAAAGGAGATGCTGATGGGAGGGGCCTGGGCAGGTGAGCTCGTGTTGACCAACGTCAGGCACAGAGAGAAGCTGGAGATCTGTCTGGACCACCTCGTGAGGGCCAAGGATCACCTTCAAGGGGGAGGGTTCTTGGAACTCGCTGCCACGGACCTCCGCGAATCCACGGTCCAATTGGGAGAACTGCTGGGGGAAGGGGTGGGGGAGGAGATCTTGGACAGGATATTCAGCAGGTTTTGCATAGGCAAGTAGAGGATGGTCGGAGACGGATCGGAGCTCCTCTCTAGATTTCGCGAAGAGGCCAGGACCCTTGGGGTCGATTTGGGGCCTGGGCAGTTGGACCGGTTTCGGGTCTACTTGCGCGTCTTGAGGGAGTGGAATAGGGTGTTCAGGCTGGTAGCGGACGACCAGGAGGAGACCATTGTCTGGGGCCATTTCATGGACTCCCTCTCCGCATTTCGCCTGCTGCGGGAGGGTGAGTCACTCCTGGATGTAGGCTCAGGGGCCGGGTTCCCGGGCGTGCCCCTGAAGATCGCCTCTCCTACCATCCGCCTGAGCCTGGTGGAGTCGAGGGGTCGGAAGGTCAGTTTCTTGAAGCAGCTCTTGCGGGAGTTGGACCTCAAGGACGTTGCCGTTCATGCGTCTCGTATACAGGAGGCGGGTCTCTCGGAGCGTTTCACGGCCATAGTGTCCAGGGGACTGGCCCCCCCGCGAAGGTGGCTTTCATGGGTGTCGGGGCTCCTCGACGAAGGGGGGCGGATCATCTTGATGCTGGGTCCCACAATGGAGATGGCCGAGTTGCAAAGGCAGGTGCAAGAGAGTGGACTGCGCATGTGTGAGGCATGCGAGTTGCGGCTTCCCGTAGTGGGGCATCGAAGGCGTCTGATCGTGGTTTGCCGGGGGTGATGTTTCACGTGAAACCAAGGCGTTGCGCTTTGCTCAGATGAGGCTATGATATGTCCGGCTAGCCGCATGGGCGCAGCCGTTTGGGGGGGCTTTGAAGGTCATCTGTGTGGCGAACCAAAAGGGTGGGGTGGGGAAGACAACCACGGCCGTGAACCTGGCGGCCTCCCTGGCCGCTAGGGGGATCCCGACCCTCCTCATAGACTGTGACCCCCAGGGCAACGCCTCCTCTGGGTTAGGGGTGTCGGGGGCCTCCCTCGGCAAGCACCTGTATCATGCCTTGATCGGGAAGAGCGCCCTTGCCGAGAACGTGGCGGCCACGGCCATGGGGGATCTATTCGTTGTCCCGGCTGAACCCTCCCTGACCGGGGCCGAGATCGAGCTCATCGACATGCCACAGCGAGAGCGTCTCCTGGCCAAGGCCCTCTCTAGTCTGAACCATGCCGCGTACTCGTACGTCCTGTTGGACTGCCCGCCGTCGCTGGGGATACTCACCTTGAACGCGCTTACAGCCAGCGACTCGGTCTTGATCCCACTCCAGTGCGAGTACTATGCCTTGGAAGGGCTGAGCCGTTTGCTCCACACAGTGCGGTTGGTTAGGGAGAGGTTGAATCCCCTGCTCAAGCTGGAGGGGATTCTCTTGACCATGTTCGACAGCCGCAACAACCTCTCGCACCAAGTGGAAGCGGAGGTGAGGAGCCACTTCGCGGACAAGGTCTTTCGAACCGTGATCCCGAGAAACGTGCGGCTCGGAGAGGCACCGAGTCACGGCAAACCGGTCCTTCTCTATGAATTCGAATGCGCAGGGGCCAAGGCTTATCTGGAGCTGGCCCAGGAGCTACTGGAACGCAGCGGCGGGGGGCGGCCATGAAGAGGAGCAAGGGCTTGGGAAGGGGACTGGATGCCTTGATCCCACCAGTCGAGGCAGAGGGCGAGCGAACCTTCATGTGCCCGGTATCCGCCATCTCTCCGGCCCCTGGCCAGCCGCGGCGGAGGTTCGATCAGGGGAGGCTCGAAGAACTGATGCAGACCATCAGGGAGAAGGGGGTGCTTTCACCGGTGCTGGTGCGTCCATCAGGGGAAGGGTACGAGCTCATCTCGGGCGAGCGGCGGTGGAGGGCCGCCAAGCTCGCTGGCATGGAGCAGATCCCCGTCATCGTCCGCCCCGTGTCCGATCGTGAGGCCCTGGAGATCTCATTGATTGAGAACGTCCAAAGGGAGGATCTCTCCCCCCTAGAGGAGGCCCACGCGTATCAGGCCCTGCTCGATCTTTACGGCGTTACCCATGAACAACTGGCGGCCAGGTTGGGGAGAGATCGATCCACCATCACCAATTCCCTGAGGCTACTCAAGCTTTCCCCCCCTGTCCAACGGGCCCTAGAAGAAGGTGTGATCAGCGCGGGTCACGCTCGATGTTTCCTCGCCGTCCCGGCGGAACTTCAGGAGGCCCTGCTGAGGCAGGTCAGGGCCAAGGGTCTGTCGGTGAGGGCCACGGAGAGACTGGCCGGGGCCCTCAGCCGATCTCCGAGGTCGTCCGAACCAAAGCGGGTCTTGCTTTCCGGCCATCTGCAGGATGTGCGAGACAGGCTGCGTTCTCTCTTGGGGACCCAAGTCAAGATAGTGGAAGGGAGGAAGAAGGGACAGATCATCATCGATTACTATGGCAAGGATGACCTGAACAGACTCCTGGGCATCCTCCTCTCTCGAAGAGGGTGACCAATGGTCTCCCTGGATCAGGCCAAGGCCCTGATGCAGGCGATAGAGCCATATGGTATCCAGATCAAGTGACCTTCTTTGTCCATGATCGTGATCTGGTACCCTCCGTGAGACCTAGTCATCAAGACGACCCTGCCCACGAAGACCTCCCCGCCGGTTAGGCATATCTCCACTTGAAATGTGTCCCTGAGGATGTAATGAAGGTCCAGGATTTGCGTCCCGCTGCTCTCGATTCCCCTTATGATCTCCCTCTTATACTGCTCGTTGGTTACCCTCGCCCTCTCAGAGAGCAACCTGGCAATGAGGCTGTACAGATCGAAGGCTACCGAGGGACTGTAACCCTCGACACGCTCCAAGGCACTCCTGTCGACCTCAAGGAGTCTGGTGTCCTCCAAGGCAGCAACGGACAGGGAGCGAGGCCCGCCGTCGAGGAACTCCAGTTCTCCCACCACCTCCCCGGCGTGGACCACTGCCAATAACTCCTTGCGATCCGCATCCAAGTCCCTGTAAACGTTGAGGGAACCGGAGCGAACCAAGAACAGGGAATTGCCTTGTTCCCCCTCCTGGAACAGGATCTCCCCGGCCCTCAACCCCCGTTCCTTCCCAACGCCCTCCAAGAGTTCCCGCACGGTCTTGGGAAGCTCCCTCCTCCCTGGCTCATCCACGCTGTTTGGGGAATACATCGATGCCCTCCCAGAGGCGAGGAACTGTTCATGGGGACGCCCCGATGGAAAAGAGGCGTGGTCCTCCTTCAAGCCCGGACGCGCAAGTAGTACAGGGCGTGATAAGGGGTCCAGTGCATACGAGCGTCTTCGCTCTCCCACAGGATGGCAAAGCCCACAGGGTTCTGGGTGACATCCACGATCTTGCCCGTCACGGGCCCCTTGCCATGGATCGCGATCTCCACTTGGCCAGCCCCGCCCCTTAGCTGGCCCAAGCCCCATTCGGAACGCTGATGGATCTCATGGACCCATCTGAGGGCCTCCGATATCTTGTCACTGGTGGCCCGGATCCTTGTGGCCATGACCGAGGCGATCCTCTTGATTACCTTGGACGCCAGAGATGGTTGCTTGGAGAGGATCACATCGAAGTCCGATCTGCTGATCTGGATCAAGGCCGATGCATCGACCGCCATCGCAGACGAGGACCTGGGCACCCGATCTATGAACGACATCTCACCGAAGACACCTCCTGGACCGAGCACGGCCAGGGTCTCGCGGTAGGTCTCCGAAAGGACTCGGAAGATCCTGATATTGCCCTTCTGGACAAGGAACAGGGCATCACCCTGCTCCCCTTCTTGGAAGATGGTCTGCCCCTTGGAGATCTTCAGGGCCGTGCAGATCTGCGCTACCCTGCGGATGTCTTCATGGGGGAACTCACCGAAGAGAAATGACTCCTGCAAGGTCTTCTCTATGTCCATCCCTGGGTCTCCTCTTCGAGATGGCCGCGTGTGCTCCTATGACGAGGGCTCCTCGGGAAAACGCACATCTTTGATATCGTGAAGGCATGGATTTGTCAATGAGTTTTCTTCTGGGACCTTAACCGGTCAGTTGGGGGGCCTTTTTTCCCGGAGTCCCTGAGACCTGCCCTACTTCTTGGGCTGGATCGAGGCCCTCCTCATCCTCTCTTGCTCGATCGCCGATATCAGGCCAGCCACATCGGCCTTCATTTCCTTTGCCTTCATGGCGTGCACCAGGGCGTTGTCCAGATCTCCCGTGAGATACAACGCGCTCGCCAAGGCCTTTTGAATCTCCCCGTCTTCGGGTCGCGCTGCTGCTGCCTCCTGAAACTCCAGGACAGCGAGCCCGAAGATCCCCTCGGCGGCATACGCCAGCCCCAGATTATAGCGAGCCTCCACCATCTTGGGGTCGAGGGTCAAGGCCATCTTGAGGTTGTCAATGGACTCGTCGAGCATTTCCAATACGGCCTCGTCCATCTTGAATGCTCGGTCGGCGTCCTTCCTTGATTCCTGGAGCAGTCGAAGGGCCTTTCTCCTCAGGGCTTCACCGAGGTTGACATAGGCCTCCTTCATGTCGGGTGCCAACTCTATGGCCTTCCTGTACGACTCGATCTCCTGGTCCTCCTCCTTGGAC
>CAZOXN010000244.1:0-4859 GCA_964583655.1 uncultured Desulfarculaceae bacterium
GTCTCGGACGGCATATACAATGCGATACCGCCCCTGCCTGAGTCGGTAGCGATCCTGGCCCGTGAGCTTTTCGCACCCAGGGGGGCGCGGATCAGCCGCGAGAGATTTGATGCGAGCCAGGATCTTCCTCAAGTCCTTTCTTGGGATGCCATCCAGATCTTTCTCAACCGACTCCTTGAAAAAGAGCCTACATACGGCCATCTTTTCTGAGCCTCATGACCATTTCGTCGTAGGGAATCGCAGGCTCTCCGGCTCTGTCATCAAACGCAGCTAGGTCTTCGGCATCCTCAGCGAGCGCCTCTCTGACGGCCTCGTTTACAAGTTCGGACAAGGATTGATTGGTCTCTACCGCCTTGAGTCGCAGTGCCTTATGCAAATCGGGGTCAAAGTAGATAGTCGCCCTCTTGGTTCGTGCTGCCATGGCGTCCCCCCTCCTGTCATCTGGGAGAGATCCTAGCCACTCAACGCTGTAGCGTCAAGACGTCTCTTGAGCGAACGCGCCCGCTGGACGGACTCGGGGGGGACGGAAGGCCCGACTCGTTTCCTTCCCGCGACCATGGGGCCAGGAAGCGCATCAGTGGATGTAATCCTTGGCTATCTCTCGCTTGTCGTATCCGGACAAGACGTGGAAGACCCTGATCCTCTTGAGGGTTGAGGAAGAGAGCTGCCCTATGGGGAGGTAGACGATCTTGCGCCCCATCCTCGCCGCGATGCTGTGGAACCATGACCTCGGTGGCCTTGCAGCCACGTATACCACGTACGGGTCCACAGAGTAGTCCAAGGCCGCCATGAGCAAGACGTCCGGTTTGGACCTGAACATGGCATAATCCGGGTCCTGCCACACGTCCCACATCCGCCTGGGGGGATAGGTCATGACGAACCCCCCGTACTCGCACCTGCTGATGCCGGGCCCCACGATCCGGTCCCCAAGGGGCGTGGCATAAAAGGCCATGTCCGACTCCTGGGAGTGCTCACCCAGCCAGGTCATGCAATAAGGGTACCCCTTTCCCCCTTCGTCAGGGTCGAAGATGACCACCACCGCCCCGACCCCCCCTCGGACCCTCCTCTCCTCCCTCACGTAGAGCTTGCCCTCGTGCCACCTCCTCAGGGTCTCCCGCAGGTCCACCCCGTCCAGGAGTGAACTGACGAACGGCTCCACCCGGCTCCTCTCCTCGGACAGGAGCCTGACCCCTCGGCTCCTCAAGTACCCTCCGAACCGCTCCACCACCACGTCCTCCGGCGGATAGGAGCACAGGGCATGCCCATCGAAGGCCTCCAGCCACTCGCCCGGGCGGGTCTCCTTCTTTCGCCTCCTGACCGGGAAGCGCAGTGGCCTCTTCCTCCTCGGGACCCTGGGGCGGATGCGCATCCTCCTGGATCCGAGCCACAGATCCTCCCCTCTCACGCGCATGGTGGGGAGATCCAAGGCCACTTCCCGCTGCCAAGGATAGAGGCACCCCAGGGCCCAGACCTCATAGGCGAAGTTCTCGTCCACGCACGCCCTGGCGGAGGCCACCCACTGAAAGAAGTCGGGGAGGAGCCTCCCCTCCATCATGGCGTAGTTGCGGGAGAAGCGCATGAGGAGGTGGACCTGCCAAGGCTCGAGCCTTTCCCTGGTCTTCCGGCCGTAAAGCTGCGCTGACCTCTGGAGCCAGCGCCACATGGCCCTCTGTCTGTCCATAGGGAGCAGGTGGGCATCGGCAGGGATGGGGCCTCCGCCGTGTCCGAGCAACTCGGCCATGGTCATCCCGTCACTGGAGGCCTCACCGACCGCGTGGCACCTTCGGGCGCACCATTGGATGGCCTCGAGACGCGCCGTGTCATCGTCCCAAGGGGCCGTGGCCCCTCCCTGCAGGACCCGAAACGGACCTGCTGATCTCCCCTCCGTGTCAGGCCTGAACTCCTCCGGTTCAGGGGGGAGGCCGTTTCTCCGATACTCGTACAGGGCATGAAAGAAGGGGGCCTCCCAGAGCACCTCCTGGAGGGAGTCGGGGTGGAGGTTGAAGGCCTGCACTGTCTGCCTCTCATGGCGGTCCATGGGCTCAGCCAGGGGGCCACGGAGGTCCTCCAAGATCCGCTGCGCATGGGCCATGCCGCAGACGAAGGCCATCCGCCTCCCTTTCTTGATCAGGCGCCTCAGCCTGAAGGCCATCCCCTTCTCCCGAAGCCTGTCCGCGGGGTGCGCCTCCCCTAGGCTCCCCTTCTCCATGGCGAGGCGGTAGTAGGCCTCGGGGCCGAGCCTGGAGGCCGCGTAGGCATCGGGCAACCTCTCGTGCCATGCCGCAGGCGTATCCAGGTCCAGGTCCACGAAGTGGACGGGCACCCCTCGTTCCATCGCCCAACGCACGGCCTCCACCAGCGGGTCCGCCGGGCAGATCACCAGGTACATAGGCACCCCTGAGGAAGACTCGTAGAGTATCACGCTCATCTGAGGCAGCCGTGCTATGGCCTTGCGGCAGTGGGGATAGAGCGAGGCGGGGAGCTCCACGGCCACCTCGTCCGGTGCCAGCACTTCCAGGGCGAGGCGGACCGCATCGGCGAACTCCACCCTCTCGTGGAGGACCGGGATCATGTGGAGATCACCTTCCTGTATGGCGAACCAGGCCTTTTTCATGATTCAGGATGCGCGATCAGGATCCACGAGCCAGACATGACCGTCGCCAGGGCCAGGGCGGGGATCTCGGTCATGCCTCATTCCAGATACGGGAGTGCCTCTTCCCCGAGGATCATGAGGAGGCCCTTGCGGATCAGCCCTCTGATCTCCCCTCCCTCCTGGCCGGCCAGCTTCAGGGCATAGCGTGCCACGTTGATCCCGTCGCGCACGGTGTAACGCTCGTCGGCCTCGTGGGCCCTCTGGAGGAAATCCACCACGTACTGGAGTATCTGCGGGTCAGCGAAGGGGAGGTTCTCCTTGAGTATCCTCAGTTCGTCCTCCCGGTCTGGGAAATCCACCAGGATCTGGGGCTGGAGTCGGGAGTGGATGTACTCGGGGAGCTCGTAGGTGCTGGCGTCCTCGTTCATGGTGGCCACGAATCGGAAGTCGGGGTGGGCCTGGATCTTGAGGCCGGTTACGATCGACTCCACGTACCGGCGCGGATCCAGGAGCGGGGCCAGGGAGGCCCAGGCCTTCTCGCTCATGCGATTCCCCTCGTCCAAGACGCACACACCCCCCCGGACCATGGCCGTGACCAAGGGGCTCGCCACGTACTTGATCCTGGCCTCGGAGGATATCACCGGGGTGATCAAGAGGTCCTCGGGCCTGGTGTCCATGGTCGCCTGAAATATGTAGACCTCCCGCTTCAGGGCCCTCCCTGCGGCGTAGGCCAGAGTGGTCTTCCCCACGCCAGGCCTTCCCACGAGCCTCGGATTCATGGGCATGTCCTCCGGCCCCACCACCCACCAGGCGGCGAGCAACTGTTTCAGGCACTCCACCTGTCCCACCCAGGAGAGGGACAACTCGTCCGGGTGGCTCAGATGGATCTCCACGCCCTGCAACGAGATCCTGCCGGAACGCTCGGAAATCCCCATGCCCTCGATCCCCTTCCCCTCCTGCCTCGAGCCGTGACCGAATACCTCAGTGCTCCTCGCCCACCACGGTGCGGGCCTGGCCTTTCTCCACAAGGAGTCCACCCCCTCGGGGAGACCCATGGACGGCCATCCGCCTCACGGTTTGAGCTCGTTGACGACCCTTGCGACCCCTCGGACCTTTCTCACCACGTTCTCTATCACGGCCTTCTCATGTGGCTCCGTGAGACGCCCCCGCAGGGTGACCACGCTGTGGTCATCGCACCGCACATCCACGCAACTGGGACAGGTGATCTGCGGGTGCCGTATCAACTCGGTCCGGATCGCCTTCACCAGACGGTACTTCTGGAGGAAACCCTTGGCCCCCTCCTGCCTCTCCCTCCAGGGGATCTGTCGAAAGGCCTGGAGGATCACCTTGACGGCCGTCTCCAGGTCCACGAGGCCCGTGTTCACCACCAGGTGGTAGTGCATCGGGTCGGCCCAGTCCACCCCGAAGGCCTGCTCCACGAACCTGGCCCTTTCGTTGTCCTCCTCCTTGATCCGCCTCCGGGCCTGGGCCTCGTCCAGGTTCAGCCGCTCCATGACCCTGGAGACCCGGACATGGAGCGGCGCATCCAGGCGCACGTGAAAGGCCGTGGCCAGGTCCCTCAGGATGGCCTGCCCGCCCCTGCCCACGAGCACCAGGTCGTCCTCTTCCGCGGCATCGCAGATGGCATCGTGGAGAAAGGCGAGGTACTCCTTGGGCTTGTCCAAGAACAGGGAGTCGAAGAGTGGAACGGACTTCTCGTCCAGGAGATCCACATCGGCCCTGAGGTACTTACGCCTCCTGGCAGCCCTTTCCAGCTCCTCCCGGTCGAAGTACCGATACTTCAGACGCCTCGCCAGGAGTCTGCCCACTTCACCCCCCCGCTCCCCAAGGTCCTGGAGATGGTGATCACCGGCATCGTTCACCCCCTGTTCCTACCCCCGTCCACCCTTTCCCACGGGAGGACGCCTCCTGATCGGTCAGTCGCGTTGGGGTCCCTGTATCCCCGAGCAGCGCGGTGCCGCGGCAACGGCTCACCACCGGGGCACGGGAGCGAAGGGACACTGCGGGTCCCCTTACTCCAGCGACACGAGACCCATGCATTACCAAGCCCCGGCAACTGGCCACCACCGCCCCCCTGCCACGGCCTGGGGGATCCCCCGAGCCCGACTCGGGGGTTTTTTCGGGCACCATTGCCGGCCAAGCGAAGCGACCGCAAATCCCGCCGCCCCAAAAGGGCGGATCCGGGATTTGCAGCGAAGCGAGACGCACAATGGTCGAAAAAAGCCCCTGAAGGGCGAGGAGGTCC
>CAZOXN010000245.1:0-4857 GCA_964583655.1 uncultured Desulfarculaceae bacterium
GCTCGCGGGATGGTCTTCCAACAACAAGTATTCCCTCCTCGGAGGGGTGCGTTCCTCGGCCCAGATGATCAGTTACGAGCTATCCCTGGGCCTGAGCGTGGTGGGGGTCCTGATCCTGTCAGGGACGCTCAGCCTGGTGGGGATCGTGGAGGACCAGGACCAGATCTGGAAGTGGAACTGCTTCCGTCAGCCGCTGGGGTTTCTCCTCTTCCTGATTGCGGGATCGGCAGAGGTCTGCCGCACCCCGTTCGACTTCATCGAGTGCGACAACGAGCTGGTGGCTGGTTATCAGACGGAATACAGCTCCATGAAATTCGGGCTCTTCTACCTGGCCGAATACGGCCACTTGCTCCTGCTCAGCTCGTTGCTCACCACGCTCTTCCTGGGCGGATGGCAGGGGCCTGTGTTGCCCCCGTTCATGTGGTTCGCGGGGAAGGTCTTTGCGGTGCTCTTCTTCTTCATATGGGTGCGCGGCACGTATCCGAGACTGCGCTACGACCGCCTGATGCAACTGGGATGGAAGGTGATGCTCCCGGCCGCGCTGTTCAACATCATGATCACGGCCTTGGTCTACACCCTTTATCTTGAGTCCCGGGCCTGAGACCTGGCCAGAGGAGGTCGAGGGAGAGGCATGATCAAACCATTGATCAAGGGTTTGGGGGTGACGCTCAAGTACCTGTTCTCCCCCGCTGTGACGGAGCAATACCCGGATGAGCGCTGGGAGCCGTACCCGCGCTACCGCGGCCGCCACAGGCTCCTGACCCATGAGGACGGGAGGATAAAGTGCGTGGCCTGCATGTTGTGCGCGACCGTTTGTCCTGCCCAATGCATCTACGTGGAAGGGGCCAAGGACGACGAGGGGAGGCAGTATCCCGCGGTCTACCAGATAGACCTCGGGAGGTGCATCTTCTGCGGCTTCTGCGTGGAGGCCTGCCCGGTGGAGGCCATCATCATGACGACACATTACGAGTTGGCGGACTTCAGCCTGGAGGCCCTGGTGCTGGGCAAGGAGGCGCTGATGAAGGAGCCGACAAGGACGTGATGCAGGATCCACGAGACGAGATGCATGATGCAGGTGCCCTTGGATCGGTTGCTCCTCGTGGGGCATGCGCCCTGAATCCTGTGTCGTGAGACGGGAGGGACAATGGAGGCCTTCTTCTTCTATCTCTTCGGTGGACTGGCTTTGATCTCTGCCGCGATGGTGGTCTTTCAGCGCAAGCCGGTCCACAGCGCCATGGCTCTGATCTTCACCTTCTTATGCATCGCTGCGCTCTATCTCCTGTTGCAGGCGGAGTTCATAGCGGTGATCCAGGTCCTGGTCTACGCTGGGGCCATCATGGTCCTCTTCCTCTTCGTGATCATGCTCCTGAACCTGGAAGGGGAGCAGGCAGTCGAAGGGGGAGGTAACCGGTTCCGCAAGTGGCTCGGCGGATTCATGGCCATCCTGGCCTTCCTGCTCCTCACCCCGGTCTGGGCCCTCCAGATCCTGCCTGCCTTCAAAGGGACCTTTCCCCCCGAGAAGGTCCATGAGTTGGGCAACACGGTCTGGGTGGCGAGGCTCTTGTTCACCGACTACCTGCTCCCGTTCGAGGTGGCCTCCGTGCTGCTCTTGGCGGCCATCGTGGGGGCCGTTTACTTCGCTATGAAGAAGACATGAGCGGAGGTCTTCATGATCACCCTTTCCCACTACCTGATCCTGGCGGCTGCCCTGTTCACCCTGGGAGTGATAGGCGTCTTCGTGAGGAGGAACGCCATAGTGATATTCATGTGCATCGAGTTGATGCTCAATGCCGTGAACCTGACGTTCATAGCCATTGCGCATTATCTCCAGGCGTTGGATGGCCAGATCTTCGTGTTTTTCGTTATGACAGTCGCCGCCGCTGAGGTGGCCGTGGGGCTCTCCATCATCGTGGTCATCTTCCGTAATCGTCAGACCATACTGGTGGACGAGATCGATTTGCTCAAGGGGTGAGAGGCGGCCATGCGCCCCGATGCGGATGGGGTCGACTCGCTCCCTGCCGGTTGCCGGTCGTCACTGGCAATCGGCAAGAGGCGACTGTGGACCGGCAAAGTCGGTGAGCCTAGAGAAGGAGTTCCTCTATGATCGAGTTCATCTGGATCGTCCCCCTGTGTCCCTTGGTCGGCTTCCTGATTCACGGCCTCTTGGGGTCCTACGTGAGAAGGGAGTTCACGGGATTTCTGGCCTCCGGGGTCATTGGGCTGGGGTTCGTGATCTCGGCCTTGGACCTGCAGGAGATCCTCATGCTACCTCCTTCGGACAGGAGCGTGGAGGTCACGGTCTACACTTGGTTCCTCTCCGGGGAGTTGAACGTCCCCATCGGTTTCCTGGTGGACCCCCTCTCCTGCGTCATGATGATGGTGGTCACGGGCGTGGGGTGCATCATCCATGTCTATTCCATAGGGTACATGCACGGTGAGCGAGGTTTCGTCCGGTATTTCACTTACCTGAACTTGTTCGTCTTCGCCATGCTCACCCTGGTGAGCGCCAACAACTTCCTCCTCATGTTCGTTGGATGGGAGGGTGTCGGCCTCTGTTCGTACCTCTTGATCGGATACTACTACGAGAGGAAATCGGCCGCGGACGCGGGGAAGAAGGCCTTTGTGGTGAACAGGATCGGGGATTTCGGGTTCATCCTGGGGATGCTCCTCATCTTCTCGGTGTTCGGGACCTTCGACTTCCTGGAGGTCTTCCGCAGGGCCCCGAGGGAGCTGGAGGTGGGCGGGCTGATCATCACGGCCATCACCCTGTTGCTCTTCGTAGGGGCCACGGGGAAGAGCGCCCAGCTTCCCCTCTACACCTGGCTCCCCGACGCCATGGAGGGTCCCACCCCTGTGAGCGCCCTCATCCATGCCGCCACCATGGTCACCGCAGGGGTCTACATGGTAGCTCGGTGCAACGTGCTTTACGCCATGG
Source organism: uncultured Desulfarculaceae bacterium (assembly GCA_964583655.1). Taxonomy (GTDB): domain Bacteria; phylum Desulfobacterota; class Desulfocorpusculales; order Desulfocorpusculum; family Desulfocorpusculum; genus CAZOXN01. Next base: position 2,936 of record CAZOXN010000245.1, read on the forward strand.
CCCCTGTCTCCATGACGGTGGTGGCCGTGGTGGGCGCCCTCACCGCCATCTTTGCTGCCTCCATAGGCCTTACCCAGTTCGATATCAAGCGGGTCCTGGCCTACTCGACCATAAGCCAACTGGGTTACATGTTCCTAGCCTGCGGCGTCGGGGCCTGGGCAGCAGGTATCTTTCACCTCATGACCCACGCCTTCTTCAAGGCGTTGCTCTTCATGGGTGCTGGAAGCGTGATGCACGCCCTGGCCGGTGAGCTGGACATGCGCAAGATGGGCTCCCTTCGGGGACACATGCCTCGAACCTACTGGACCTACCTGGTGGGCACCCTGGCCATCGCCGGGATCTTCCCCTTCGCCGGGTTCTTCAGCAAGGACGAGATCCTTTTCCGCGCCCTGACCCAGGGGAACATCTATTACTGGCTCATCGGGGCCACTGCGGCCTTCATGACCTCTTTCTATATGTTCAGGACGGTCTTCATGACCTTCCACGGTGAGTCGCGCATGGATCCGCATGTGGAGCACCACGTCCACGAGTCCCCGCCGGTGATGACCGTCCCGTTGGTCATCCTGGCGTTCCTTTCGATGATCGGAGGCTTCGTGGGCATCCCCATCATCCATGGCGGGAACGTCATCGGGGATTTCCTCTCTCCGGTCATGAGGGGCCAGGAGTTGCTGGCGGTCCCGGGGCACGGTGCTGCGGCCCATCACTCAGCGGAACAGGAGCTCCTGCTCATGGCCATCTCCCTGGGCATCGCCCTCGTGGGATGGTGGCTCGCCAGGAAGTTCTATGTCACGAGCCCATGGCTTCCGTCCAAGACCGCTGCGGCCCTAGGCGGGCTCTACAGGCTGGTCTATCACAAGTACTGGGTGGATGAGCTCTACGATGCCATCGCGGTGCGCCCGATAGTACGTTTCTCCAACTGGCTATGGAACGTGGCCGATGACGGGATCATAGACTGGCTCGCCAACGGGTTCGCCAGGGTGACGGCCGAGGCCGGCGCCACCCTGAGGCAGGTCCAGACGGGCTTGGTGCAGAACTACGCCCTTTCCATCCTGGTGGGGGTCATCTTCGTGCTGGGTTACATGGCGCTGCGCTGACGGGCGTCCACCCTAGGGCTGGAAGGGCAGAAGTGGCAGTCGGCACAAAGAGCAGCTAGGAGATCACTCATGGAGCAGTCGTTTCCCATACTGACCTTCATCATCTTCTTTCCCATGGTGGGGGTGTTGGCCCTGCTCTTCACGAACAAGGAGCAGCATTTCAGCATGAGGTGCATCGCCCTGTTCGTGACCGTGGTGGAGTTCCTGGTGTCCCTTCTCCTCTACAGGGACTTCCAGACAGGGACTGCTGCCTTCCAGTTCGTGGAGCGGCGGTTATGGGTGGAGTCCCTGGGGATCACATATTTCCTCGGGATCGACGGTATCAGCCTCTTCCTCGTCCTCCTGACCACCCTACTGACCGCCATCTCGGTATTGGCCTCCTGGACGGACATCAAGGCCAAGGTCAAGGAGTTCCTGATCTGCCTCCTCTTCCTGGAGACAGGAATGGTCGGCGTGTTCTGCGCCCTGGACCTGTTCCTGTTCTATGTGTTTTGGGAAGTGATGCTCATCCCCATGTATCTCTTGATCGGGATCTGGGGGACCGAGACCATGAGGAGATTCTTCGGTAGAGAGATGCCTGCCAGGGTCTACTCGGCCATAAAGTTCGTCCTCTTCACCATGGTGGGCAGCCTGATGATGCTGGTGGCCATTCTGGTCCTCTATTTCCATTACCACAGCGTCACAGGGACCTACACCTTCGACCTCCTCAAGTACTACGAGATGAACATCCCAGTGCACATCCAGATCTGGCTCTTTCTGGCTTTCTTCCTCGCCTTCGCCATCAAGGTGCCGATGTTCCCATTCCACACCTGGCTCCCGGACGCCCAC
>CAZOXN010000246.1:0-4843 GCA_964583655.1 uncultured Desulfarculaceae bacterium
TGAGCAACCCGGCCCTGGTCCGTGGGGCCGTGGAGGTGATGCTGGAGTCCGATGACTTCGACCTGGTGGTCCCGCTCCTCCTGATGTCCGAGGCAACGGCTGAGAGGAAGGTGAAGGACCTCTTGGATTTACTCCAGAGAGGGAAGGGGCACGGCAAGGGCGTCATCGTGTGCTGGCCCGAAGGCCCCAAGCCGTGGATCCAGTACCTCATCGAGAAGGGGGTCCACGTGTCGGTGACCCCTTCGCGTTGCGCCAAGACGCTGAAGGTCTTGACCTCGTACGCGGATTTCCAGAGGAGGTACAAGGGCCCCTAGGACGAGCGAGCCGAGGCAGCCCGGGGATGACCGCCGTCCGTCACTCCTCCATGGGGATGGTGGCCAAGGCCTCCTCCTGGGGGCTTGGAACGGCTAGCTTGGCCTTGGGCCTTATCCTGATGCAGACATACCGGCATCTCTGACAGACCCCGGTGTGATGCTGGTGATACTGGGTATGATCCGGGTCGAGCCGGTGCTTGAAGAAGTAGTGGCGGTTGCAGACCCGGCAGTAGCCCCTGAGATAAAGAGGAGTCGTGTCGAGATCGTGATTGCCGCTGCTCTCGGTGTGGGGGTCGATCATTCTCTTCCATCTCCGTTCGCTCGTTGAATTCTGGCTCCTCTAGCTTGATGCGGAGCGGGCGCGGGCACCAGGCCATGGTCCTCCGGGCCCACAAGTATGGTAACGCCTCGGCGCACCATTGCCAAGGGGGAGGAATGGCCGTAATCGATTTTCACGTGCACACGGCCTTGTACCAGACGGCCACCAAGGGCTACGAGGAGCTCATCCGGGCCCAGTGGGGAGACAAGGCAGAGGATATGATCCGCACTTACTCTTCCCCCAAGGCCTTCTTGGGCCTCATGGATGATTGCGGGATAGACTATGCGGTGATACTGGCCGAGCTGGCACCTGTCACCACGGGTATCGCCGACAACCATTACGTGGCCAGGTTCTGCTCGGAGAGCCCCAGGCTCATCCCCTTTGCCAGCGTGAATCCGGCCATGTCCACTGACCCGCCAAGGGAGCTGGAAAGGCTGGTGCTGCAAGAGGGGTTCCGCGGGCTCAAGCTATATCCCACGTACCAGCACTATTACCCCAACGAGGCCAAGATCTATCCCCTTTATGCCAAGGCGCAGGAGCTCAGGATCCCGGTCATGCTCCACGTGGGGTCCTCGGTCTTTCAGGGCTCGAGGCTCAAGTACGGGGATCCCCTATACATCGACGACGTGGCAGTGGACTTCCCGGACCTGATACTGGTCCAGTCCCACAGCGGGCGACCCTTCTGGTACGAGAAGGCCTTCGCCTTGGCCCGTCTCCACGAGAACGTCTACATGGAGGTGGCGGGGCTTCCGCCGTCGAGGCTCCTAAGCTACTTCCCGGACCTGGAGAGGCTGGCACACAAGGTGATCTACGGGTCCGACTGGCCGGGAGTTCCGACCATCAAGGAAAACATAGAGGCCATACGGCGCCTCGAGATAGGGGAGGAGGCCAAGGAGATGATCCTGTGGGGCAACGCGGCCAGGGTCCTGGGGATCCGGGGGTGAGTCCATAGAGGAAGCAGTGGGAGGATTGAGCGGAGATGAAGGTGACGATGGAAGAGGTCATGAGGCGCGTGGCTGACGACAAGGTGGAGATGATCGATCTCAAGTTCATAGACATATCAGGGCAGTGGCACCATCTGACCGTACCTGCCTCGACCGTCGGCGAGAAGACGTTTCATGAGGGGGTGCCTTTCGATGGCTCCAGCACAGGCTTCAAGACCATCGAGGCCGGGGACATGGTCCTCATCCCCGATCCTGCAACGGCCAGACCGGACCCGTTCTGGGAGGTCAAGACCTTGAGCATGATCTGCGAGGCCGCGGAGGCAGACACCAAGGCGCCCTTTGCCGCAGACCCGCGGGTCATAGCGAGACGCGCCGAGCAGTACCTGGAGGCGAGCGGGATCGCAGACGAGAGTCTCTGGAGTCCGGAGTTCGAGTTCTACATCTTCGACAGCATCAACTACCAGTCGGATATCAACATGGCGCAGTACATCATCGATTCGGTGGAGGCCGACTGGAACTCCGGGATGGACCTGGACCGGAACCTGGGCCATAAGATCCCCAGGAAGGGTGGGTATCACGCCATCCCGCCCTTGGACGTCATGTTCAACATACGCACGGAGATGGTCCGGGTCATAGAGCAGAGCGGCATCCGCGTGCGGTATCATCACCATGAGGTGGGCGGGCCCGGCCAGTCCGAGATAGAGATCCTCTTCTCCCCCTTGGTTCAGGCCGCTGACAATGCCATGTGGATCAAGTACGTGATCAAGATGATCGCGCACATGCGCCACCGCACGGTGACCTTCATGCCCAAACCCCTTTACAACGAGGCGGGCAGCGGCATGCACATCCACCAGAAGCTCTTCAAGAATGGGGAGCCCCTCTTCTTCGACCTTTCCGGATACGCAGGTCTGAGCAAGACGGCCATGCAGTACATAGGGGGGATCTTGAGCCACGGGCCGAGCCTCATCGCCTTCACCAACCCGAGCACCAATTCATTCAAGCGCTTGGTCCCCGGTTTCGAGGCCCCTGTGAACCTCTTCTTCTCCCTGGCCAACAGGAGCGCCGCCATCCGCATCCCCAAGTACGCCCTCGGACCGCAAGAGAAGAGCATCGAGTTTCGTCCACCCGATGCCACGTGCAACATCTACCTGGCCATGAGCGCTATCCTCATGGCGGGCATCGACGGTATACGCAAGGAGATGGACCCCACCGAGGCGGGATTCGGCCCCTTGGACGAGGACATCGAGAAGGTGAGCAAGAGGGTGAAGGCGAGGCTCAAGCCCCTGCCCGCCTCGCTCAAGGAGGCCCTGGATGCCCTCGAGAGGGATCACCAGTATCTCCTGGAGGGCGGGGTCTTCACCCAGGGGATCGTAGAGACATGGATCGAGCGCAAGATGAAGGAGTACTACGAGGTCAGAAACAGGCCGCACCCTTACGAGATGAACCTGTATTATGACGCGTGAAGGTGGGCGAGGTGCCTAAGGTGGCTGAAATGAACGGAGCTGCTGGGACGCGGGTATACCGAACGCATTGCGCCCGGATGGATCACGGGGGGTGCGGGCTCAGGGTGACGGTGAGGGAGGGCCGCGTGGTCAAGATCCAGGGCGATCCGGATTCACCCGTGAGCCACGGATACCTCTGCCCCAAGGGGCTCGCCTCCATGGAGAGGCTCTACCACCCAGAGCGCCTCGTCCATCCCTTGGTGCGAGAAGGAAATAGGGGCGAGGGTAAGTGGAGGAGGGCGAGCTGGGCCGAGGCCATGGGGATCCTCTCGGGAAGGATCCTGGAGGCCGTGAGGGATGGGGGCGCACAATCGGTCCTCTTCGGGCAGGGGGCCCCCAAGGGCCTGGAGTTCTTCCTCCTGATGCGGCTGGCCAATGCCCTCGGTTCCCCCAATGTGGCTGGTCCCCAAAACGTGTGCCACATGCCCAGGGAGATCGCTGCCTCCATCACGTGCGGTTTCTGGACCGAGGTGGACTACGACCATCCGCCTGCCTGCATCATCCTCTGGGGGAGCAACCTGGACCAGACCAACGAGGAGGGGACCATCTCCTCGCGCCTCCGTCGGGCCTTGGACAGGGGGAGCCGCCTCATCGTGGTGGACCCCCGTCCCACCAGGATGGCCAGGAGGGCCGATGTTTGGCTCAGGCTCAGGCCTGGCACGGACGCTGCCCTGGCCATGGGGATGATGAGGGTGATGCTGGATGAGGGTCTGGAGGACGCGGAGTTCGTGAGGGAGTGGACCGTTGGATTCCAGGAGCTGAGGGAACGCCTGGGAGACTACCCCCTCTCCAGGGTGGAGGAGATCACCTGGGTGCCGGCAGAGGAGGTCACAAAGGCGGTCCGGCTCTACGCCCGGGCGAGGCCCGCGGCCATACAGTGGGGGAACGCCCTGGAGCATACAGTGGGGTCTCACCAGGCGATCAGGGCGGTCCTGTCCCTGGTGGCCATAAGCGGGAACCTGGAGGTGCCAGGGGGAAACGTCCGTCCAGCGATGCCGCCTGCCATGCCTTTGAGGGACTTCGTCCTCCCCAGACAGATCCCGGATCGGCGAAAGAGGATGATAAGCGGCCCCTGGGGCCTCCATCCCATGCTGGCTACCGTGCCGGTCCAGATGGCTATCCAGGCCCTGCTGAAAGAGGAGCCCTACCCCATAAGGGCCATGTACTTGCAAGGCACCAACCCCATGCTCAGCTATCCGGACTCGCAAAGGGTGATGGATGCTTTGGGCCGTGTGGGTTTTTTGGCCGTGGCGGACCTTTTCATGACCCCCACGGCCGCCATGGCGGATCTGGTGCTCCCCGCCGCCACCAACTTCGAGTACGACGATATCGGCCATTACGGGATGGTCCAGGGGATGCTTCTGGCGAGGCCGAAGCTGGTCGATCCCCCAGGGGAGGCTTGGTCGGATCTGAGGATCCTGAACGAACTGGGGAAAGCCCTGGGGCTTGGCGAGCACTTCTGGGGCGACGAGTCGGAGATGCTGGAAGCGGTCCTTGCCCCCTCCGGCCTGGACTACAGGGCCTTTTGCGAGAAAGGCGTTCTCATGGGGGAGAGGAGATACAGGTCCTACCTGGAGGGAGGTTTCAGGACCCCCTCCGGCAAGGTGGAGCTCCTCAGCAGTCAGCTCCAGGGTATGGGGCTCGACCCCTTGCCTGGGTACATGGACCCAATACCAGGGCCGGACGGGGCGGCCGAGGGATATCCGTTAGTCATGACCAGCGCCAAGGACCCTGTGTTCTTCCATTCCGGGTACCGGCAGATAG
>CAZOXN010000247.1:0-4841 GCA_964583655.1 uncultured Desulfarculaceae bacterium
CATCGTAGGTGTAGACGTTCGTCCCGGCCTGGGTCACCGCATGGGGCCTGATCCCGTTGCTCGGGTAAGTGTAGGCGCCCACCTGCGAGTTGTACGTGATGTTCCCGATCTGGTTGTATTGGTAGGTGATGGTGCCGTAGGAGTTGCTTTGCGCCTGGGTGAGACGGCTGAGCTCATCGTAGGCAAAACCCTGTGTCCTCCCACCATCCAGGGAGTCCGTTATCTGCGTGACATTGCCCACGCTGTCATACATATAGGAAAGGCCCTGAAGGGCCCCCTGCCCAGGACCCGTGGTGGTGACAGACTGAAGCCGGTTGTTGGTGGAGCAGTAGGCGTATGTGGTGACCACCCCATTCTGATAGCTGATGCTGCCCACCTGTCCTAGGGCATTGTAGCCGCTGTGGGTGGCATACCCCACAACCTGGTGCAGGAAACCGCCAGCATTGTAAGTGTAGCTCACCACCTCGTTGTCTGGATACCTGAGGCTCGCCACCCTGTCCAGGGCGTCATAGGTGGTCTCAAAGGGATATTCGTTCCCATCCACCCACTTGGCCGTCCTCACGATCCTCCCCTTTGCGTCGTAGTCATACTCGGTCGTCCCTGACCCATCCTGAACCGTTGTCAGCCTCCCCAAGGGATTCAAGAAGTCCGTCTGGTCATAGGTGTAATACACATCCGTCATCCCCGAAGGATAGTCCTTCCACACGACCCGGTCCAAGGCATCGTAGTGGAAACAAATCGTGTGCCCCCTGGCATCTGTCTGGGTCTCCAGGTTCCCGTTTGGGTCATAAGTATACCACCATATCCCCATGTCCGGGTCGCTCATCCAATACTTCCTGGATAGGGTGTCGTAGTGGATCTCCGTGTGGTTGTCGGCATTGTCATAGACGTGGATGAGGTTGCCCAACGCATCGTACTCATACGTGGTTGTCGCATACAGCGCAAAGTTCGGATTCACACCCGTATGCTCCTCGACCTTCACCAGCCTCCCATGGACATCCCTCTCCTCCACCTTCTGATGCCCATTGGCATCGATGATGGTCGTGACGCCCTTCACATGGGTCATGGTCATAAAGGTACTGTCCGGATTCGTCCTCTTCTTGATCCTGCCAACCGGGTCATACTCAAACGCCGTATACCTGGGGGTCTCCTGGCCCTCGAAATAGGGCAAGGACTTCATCTCCACCCTCCCCTTGAGGTCATAGAGGGTTTCTGTGACGATGACCTTGCCATCAGGGCCCTCAGCCCTGGTCTTGAACTCCCTCCCAAGCCCATCGAAGTACTTCTCCTTCCAGATGTAGCTCGATGTCCCGTGCTGCTCGGTGGAAAAGGTCGTCACCCTCTGGGACCCAACGGTGCCATAATCCTGGTAAGAACAAGACCTGGTCCCATAGGTGGACTGGGTATCATATGGGCCCACCACCCTGGTTAGCCTGGCAAAGGGATCCTCATATTCGTAGGTCGTCGTGTTCCCATTGGGATCCACAACGCTTCGTGGCTTGCCATTTCTGTAATCGATGTCACCGGTAGTGGTCATATGCCCCAGGGAGTTGGTCACCCTGTATGGGAAGGTCTGAGTGGTCGAATCGTAGGTGATCGCTGTCGGGGGATTGCCCTGAGGGTCTGTCTTCCACTTGGGGCTAGCAATGGTTTCCCGGTTCCCATAGGTGTCGTAGGTATAGGTGACAATGGGGTTTGTCCCCCCATCGAGCCATGCCTCCTTCTCCAGGAGATTGCCGGATGTGTCATACCTGAACCACGTCTGTGCCACTGTCACCCCGGAGGAGTCTGTGGTCCACACGCGCTTGGGGAGGGAGACGATCCACTTGGCCGTGTCATGGGGCGAGTAGTCCGTGTGGTCATCCCTCTCGTCCCCTAGAACAGACAGATCCCCGAGGTTGTTCTTTCTCGTGATGTTCCCATAGGCGTCATATTCGAAGGAAGTCCTGGCCTGCCTGGCCGTGGGTGTCCCATCATAGGCATATTCATCCCTTTGGGTGAGCCTCGGGAAGCTCACCCCCGTGTAGGGAGATGCCACCCCATAGGTGTTGTAGGTCCTCGCATAGGTGTTCCCCAGGGAGTCCTTGATGAGCTGGTCATATGCTAAGCCCTTCTTCACGTCGTCCTGATAGAACCAGCTCTCCTTGGCGGTCAGGTCAGCCTCGGTCTGCCTCACGCATGCGAACCCCCGGAACTCCCTGTCGGCCAGATCGTAGAGGCCGCCCTCGTAGGAGTAGTATGTGGGAGAGACGTTCCCATTGCCGTCGTCCACAGTGATGGATGCCACGGTCTGGATGATGAAGGGGAGGAGCCTGTTGGTGTCATTGTTGTACTGCGACGATGGGTCGTACCCTATAGTGAAGGTCCCCCCGATGCCGTTATTCACCACATGGAGCAGATCCGGAAAGGGGGCTTGGCCCAAGAGGACGCGAATGTCATTGGCGCCGCAGTTCTGGCAGTTGTAGATGTAGTCCGCGAGGCCGTCTCCGTTGACGTCGGCCATCTGGAAGCCCCCTCCTTCGGCCAGCCACCCTTGGGTCCTTTGGCCCCAACGGGTGTCAGTGCCGAATCCGGTTCCCGTGCTGAGGAGCACCTGAACCCCATAGTCGTTGGCCCTGCTGTAGACCAAGTCGGCCATCCCGTCCGCGTTCACATCAGACATCCTGATGCCGCCAGAGTCCGGGTGGATGCCATAAAACCGGAATCCCCACACTGCCTCGGGCTCGAACACATAGCCCTTGCTCACCAAGACGCGCACATTGTCGTTTTGGCACTGCTGGCAGCTGTATACGAAGTCTGCCAGTCCATCTCCATTGACATCCGCCATGCGAAAGCCGCCACTGTCCGCCTCGTACTCCTTCGTCCTTCCTCCCCAACAGGCCTCAGTCTGAAAAGCGCTCCCAGTGCTTACGAGGACATATATGTTGTTGGTCCCGCAATTGCCTGTGGAACATCCGTAGACGAAGTCCGCAAGCCCATCTCCGTTTACGTCCGCCATCCTGAAGCCCGATGTCCCCTGGGGAGGCTTGGTTCGTCTTCCCCAGCCAGTGTCAGGCCCAAAGCTGCTGCCCGTGTTGAGAAGCACGCGCACGTTGTTGGTCTCGCAGTTCTGGCATGCGTATATGAACTCCGGCAGACCGTCGCCATTTACGTCTGCCATCCGAAACCCAGGGATGTCCGTATGGTAGGTGTATAGCTTTTGACCCCAGCCGGTGTCACCACCGAAGTGATCCCCGTAGCTCAAGAGCACACGCACATTGTAAGGACTGCAGCCGCTGCAGTGGTAGACGAAGTCCGCAAGGCCGTCTCCATTGACATCCGCGAGCTGAAAACCGCGCGAGGTCGATGAATAAGAGTAAACCCTGTCCCCCCAGGCCTCGTCCGCCTCGAAGCCCGTGCCGTTGCTCAGCATGACCCGAACGTTATTGGCACCGCAGTTCTCACAGTCGTACACGAAGTCCACCAGGCCGTCTCCGTTTACATCCCCCATGCGGAAACCAGGACAGTCGGCGTGGTATGGCTCGGTACGGTTCCCCCAGTCGTCCTCGGCCTGAAACCCTATCCCCCCCTGCGTCAGGGCAAAGGTGGTATCTGGGAGGCGGGTCACCCCGTCGCTTCCATATTGGCTCACAGAGGAGAGCACCGAACGAAAGGAACTACCGCTCAGGCCGTAGCTCAGGACATACCTCCTCGAGAGCTGCCCGCTGGCATAGGCCTCGATGCTCTTCAACCTCTTGGCCGTCCTTACCTGGGACTTGCTCACGTAGCTGATGACCACGTCCATCCTGGATTCCAGGTAGAACCTCACATAGTTGGTGGGGCCAATACCTCCGTTTCCCGTGTAATCGATCCTGTCCGGGTAGATCTCCCCCTGGTCCTTGGTGTAGCCCACCGTCATGTAGTTGCCGTTGGCATCCTGGACCCTGTCCAGGCACCACTTGAACACCCCGAAGGCGTTATCCTGTCTGGAGGCCGAGGTGGTGCCGTAGTAATACGTTGTCCCCTCCCTGGTGGTGACCTCCCAACCTCCTGTCCCAGGGTTCTTGTAATACCTGAAGAATGCCCCCTCTATCTTGGCCCCGTAGCAGTTGGAGCACCAGTCACCCCTGGGCACGAGCTCCGAGAAATACCCGTGGATCATGGCCACGTAATCATTGCCAGTGTAATTCACACCCCTATTGGTGGACCTCTGGATGGCCCCCAAATCCAGACCCCAGCCAACCCCTACCCAACCGTTTCTCTGATAGCTGTTGTACCTGAGGGAGATGTTGGGGACGATGCCTGCCCTTCCAGGGGGCACTGCAATGGAGATCTGGTAGGTGGCTGCGCCTGTGTAGAGGAAGTTCTCTGGCACGGTAACGGACAGCCCAAGCCCAGGACCGCCCCCGGATTCGTCCCCACCCAGGGTCAGGCTCTGGGCCTCGGCCACCGATGGCTCCACGGCATCAGGGGCCCCCTCGGCCTCTAGCTCCACCTGCGGGGGGGGGGTACCTGCCAAGGCCAGTGTGAAGAGGACAAAAACGGAGAGCAACACCTCGATGGGAACCCAAGCCTTCCTCATGGCCATCATGGGACACCCCCTTTGGATCAGAGTGTACACTGAAGAAGCTGCCCGAAACCCAACCGAACCACGAAGTTGACCAGGGACCGAAAAGAAGAGCACTCAACGTCTTGATGGGCCGAACTCATATCAGAGAGATGTCGTGATGTCAAGAAAAAAACTGGTTTCGCGCGCAGGCCTTCAATGACCGGGGTCTCGGCGATATCGAGGGAAGACCTTTCCCCCGGGTGCGCGGCTGTTTGCCCGTGGGAGGAGACGGAACTGGTCACGGGGGGTGGCG
>CAZOXN010000248.1:0-4833 GCA_964583655.1 uncultured Desulfarculaceae bacterium
TAGAAAGGCGTCTATCTTGGCCTTGACCCGCGCGTCATCGTAGACCCTGGGGTCCGCCATGTCCGCCTCCAGGAACAGGCACGGGAGATTCAGATCGTCCCTGAGGAGCTGCGCCACATCCAACTGCCCCATGGTGAAGTACCTGCAGCAGCGGTTGGAGTGGAAGACCGCCCCCTGGACCTTGTAATCCACTGCCCTCTTCCTGTAGATCTCGAACCGGGTCCTCACCCCCGATCTCAAGAATTCGTTGAGGTAGCGCCGGGCAAGGCTCTCGAAAGGCCTGGACGGATCCAACCTCCCTGCAAAGGCATCGGCGTAGAGGTCCGTTACGAAGACCGCGCCTCTGGATTCGAAGTGCATGAAGAGCTTGAGGTTGTACCAGATGGGAAAGATGTCCCACATGAGCCGGACCCTCTCGACGGGCGCTATCCCGATGCCCTTTTCCACCCGTTGGCGAACCTCTCCCACCAGCTCCTCGTAAAAAGCGACCGCCTCCGGCTTGCCGCACAAGGTGACCAGCGGAAACATCATGGTGAAGACGTCTATGGCCCCCACCGGGGTCGGGACCTGGCCCCGGAGTCTGGAGAACTCGTACCAGAGCTCGCTGGTGCGGTCCGAGATGGCCACCACCTCCTTGAGCCTGTCCATATCGAATCCGTGGCCGGTGTGTCGAGATATCTCCTCCACGTGGGCCTGGAGCTGCTTGACGAAATAATCCAGATGATGTCTCTGGAGGTCACCGTCCACGCTGTACACGGCGTCCACCATGAGCAACGGGACCTGATAATGCCGGCTCATGGCCTCGAACCATTTTATGTGGGTGGAGCAGGCAGAGCCCGTGGCGATCAAGAGATCAGGCTCGGGGAGGCCCTTGCCATCGAAGGGCCCGATCCCCTTGGCCATGGAGCCGAAGGTGTTCTTGGCGTAAGAGCAGAGGTCCCCGGAGTACCCAAGGGCCTGTGCGGCCTCACAGAGTTCCACCCCGAGGCGCCTGGAGGCACAGAGCGCCGCGTAGTTCTCGGGCATGACCGGAAAGACATCCATGGCGTAAAGGATCTCGATGGGGGCCATGGACGTGATCCAGGCCACGGGTCTCTTGGCAGATGCGGCCTCGAAGAGCTCCTCGTAATAGCGGCTCTGGAGCTCACCTAGCTTCGCATACACGCCCAGCTTCTCGCTCATGAGAGCATCTCCAAGAAGGCCTCGATCCGGGTCATCACCTGCCCCATGGCCCTGGTCGAGTCATCCTGTTCGATCATCAGAAACGGGATCCCGAGTCCCTTGAGAGTCTTCTCCATCTCAGGGATGTCGTAGAGGTAGGTGTCGCAGTACTTCTGCACCACCCCCACCACCCCCTTTATCCGGTACTCCTGAAGCCATCCAAGGATCATCCCCTTCATCTTGTCGAAGGGCGTGTGCCAGGGGGCCGGGATCCCCCTCAGATACCTCACGGCCAGGGCCCGGAGGGGCTCCATATCCTCGGGCACGTCGACCCAGAAGTACTGCGATCCGATCTCCAGGTAGTCCATGACCACCTCTGCCCCAGCCTTCTCCATGGCCTCGATGAGATCGAGGGACTCGAAGCTGTTGCCGTGGATGAATACCCTAGGCCCCTTGCCGGCCTCGGGGCCCCTTGAGCGCACGCCCTTGAGGAAGCCCTCCAGGATCTCGTTGTGGTCCTCCCTGGGGATGACAAAAGCGGCCATGGCCAGGGCCAGGGCATCGCTTCCCGAGATGGGCGGGGGGTCCTCCTTTCGAAGGGCATAGAGCTCTCTCAGGAGGCCACGGTTGCGGTTATAGAGGCCTATGGATCGCCGCAGCGATCCCTCATCTATACCTCTTCCCGTGTGTGCCTCCAGGGAACGCCTCAATCCCTCCAGGTCCTGGGAGAAACAATCTATAGCTGCGTCGCCATCCGATGCCGGAAGGGGAAGGAACCAGGCGTAGCCCGGCCTGATGTTGTTCACCCAGATGGCGTAGAGATTTCGCATCACGTCGCATGTCTTGGCGAAGACGATGCCGTCCAGGTAGTCGTAAGTGCCTTGGAGGCCCAGGTCCAGACAGGTCCTGGCGTAAGAACAGACGAAGTCATTGAGGCGTGAAGAGGAGTACCTCACTGCCTCCCCGTGGCCTCTCATGCGGACGGGGACCATCCCCGCGGCGTGGATGATCTCCTCTGGCACGTGGACCGTGAAGTACCCGAGGAGCCTCCTTCCTTGGGACCTCAGGTGCCGGGCGATCTCGTGCCTGTTCGGATAGATATCCCTGAAATCATGAAACAGAGAATTCATCCTCTCCCCTGCAAGTACCTGGACCCGGGTTTGTGCGGTTATGACTACGATCCGCTCCTAGACCATCTCCTTGAGCTTGAACTTCTGGATCTTCCCCATGGGGTTCAGGGGGAACTCGTCGATCATCCTCACGGCCTTGGGGACCTTGTAATTGGCGATCTTCCCCTTGCAGTATTCGATGATCTCCTCTTCTGTGACCTCCCTGCCTTCCTTGGCCTTGACAAATGCCATCACCACCTCGCCCATGCGGTGGTCCGGGATGCCCACCACCTGGGCCATGGCCACGGAGTCGTGGGTGGCGATGAAATTCTCGATCTCCACAGGATCGATGTTGAGGCCGCCCGAGATGATCATGTCCTTGAGCCGTCCAGTGACCCTGAGATAGCCCTTCTCGTCCACGGTCCCGAGGTCTCCTGTCCTGAACCAGCCGTCCTTGTCGAGGCTCTTGGCCGTCTCCTCGGGCATCTTGTAATAGCCCGGGGTGACGAGCCACCCCTTGGTTCGGATCTCCCCCACCTTGTTGGGAGGGAGCTCCTCGTCGGTGGCCGGGTCCACTATCCTCATCTGGCAGTCCTTGAAGAGGAGCCTGCCACAAGTGTTGGCGATGAGCTCGGGGGGATCGTCCACCTCGCTCATGGTGGTGATGGCGGAGTTCTCGGTCATCCCGTAGGCGGAGAAGATCTTCATCCCTATCTTGTCCCATATCTGCTGGACCAGTTGGGGCGAGAACGGGGCCCCTCCTATGATCCCCGTGCGCATGGACTTCACGTCCTCGCTCCTGAAATCCGGGTGTTCCATGATCATGGTGTACATGGCAGGGGCCCCGGTGAAGACGCTGCAGCGCTCCTCCTTTATGGCCTTGAGGACCTGGGGGGTGTCGAAATACTCCAGGATCACCATGGGCGCCCCGAACATCTCGCTCTGGATGATCCCGGTGAGGTTCCCTATGTTGGTGAACATGGGGGCCGGGAGCAAGACGCGGTCTTCCTCCGTGGTCCCGAAACGCTCGGCCATGGCAGCCATGGCCTTGAGGTACTGTGAGTGCCTCGTCATCACCCCCTTGGGGAAACCCGTTGTACCGGACGTGTAGTTGAGGTTTGCGATGTCATCCGGTTGGATGGATGCCTTCACCCTTTCGAGCTCGGAATCCGGGTACCCCTGTCCGCTCTCCAGGAAATCCCTGTAGCCGAAGACCCCTTTGTACCCCTTCTGGCTCAAGCATACTATGGTCTTGAGCATGGGGAGCTTCTCCAGCCGAAGCCTCCCAGGCTCGAACTTCGGGATCTCTGGGCAGACGCTGAGGAGGAGATCCATCAGACTGATGTTGAGGAATTGGTCCGTGAGGAAAAGATGTGTGGCATCCGAGTTCTTGAGGATGTATTCCAACTCCGAGGATTTGTACCTGGTGTTGATGGGGACCCACCACCCGCCGGCCCGGATGACCGCATCCCGGACGAAGACCCACTCCGGGCAATTCTGCATCATTATGGCGACCTTGTCCCCCTTTTGCAGCCCGGATCTGAGGAGCGCCTTGGCCAGGGTGTCGATGTCCTTCTTCATCTCCGCGTAACTGATCCTCGCCCCTTTGAAGATGATGCCAGGTCGGTCGGGGAACCTGTCGATGGTCCGATCGAGTGCCTCCGCCAGGGTCATTTTCCCCCAATCCACAGAGCTCATGTCTGAACCTCCTCTCAGCCGTTCTCACAGGGAGACTGCAGGCCCATGGGAAGAGGGAAGGGCTATCCCTCGCCGCATTCCCGCCTGCTCATCTCCTCCCTCCTCAGGAGCTCCTGGTAATCCTGGTCCACACGCCTCTGGATCTGCCCTATCTCCTCGTCGGAGAGATGTCTGAAGCGCCCCTGCCTCCTGAGATAGGCCTCCACGGGCTTGGGCTTCTTGGCCGACTTGCGGACTGTGATCACGCCGTTGTCGTATTCGTAGAGGGGAAAGAAGTTCGTCTCCACCGACAGACGGGCGAGCTCAATCCCTTCCTCCTCCGGGTATTCCCACCCAGTGGGGCAAGGACAGAGGATGTGGATGAAGGCCGGCTTCTTCGTCACGCTTTGGCGAGCTGGGCTCGCCGAATATGACGAGATGGAAGGAATCTGTTGGCGCTGGCAAAGCATCGATGGCGCCATGATCAAAGCCCCACTGGCGCAACAAACCGTCGGCCCCAACCCGACCGACAGGGGAAAAAAACGGAAGCAAACGTCATCTACTAGTGGACGGGCGTGGTGTCCCGCTGTCGATAGTCGTCACCGGGGCAAACAGGCACGACGTGAGCCAGCTTGAACTTGTGTTGGACGAGATCATCATTGAGCGTCCAGATACCGAACAACATCTTTGTGCCGACAAGGGTTATGCTGGAGAGCCGGCTCAGCAGGCGATCAAGGGTCGCAAATACATCCCACACGTGAAGCAGCGTGGGGAAGAAATCCAGGAGAAGAAAACCAATCCCGCTTACAAAGCTCGCCGATGGGTGGTTGAAGTGGCTCACTCCTGGTTCAATCGGTTCAGAAAGCTGCTGGTGAGATACGAGAAA
>CAZOXN010000249.1:0-4828 GCA_964583655.1 uncultured Desulfarculaceae bacterium
GAGGCAGAGGGTGGCCTTGGGGAGGGCCATAGTGAGGGACCCCAAGGTCTTCCTTTTCGACGAGCCGCTCTCCAATCTCGATGCCAAGCTCAGGATCGCCATGAGGGCGGAGCTCCTGGATCTCCACCAGAGGCTCCGGACCACCACAATCTACGTTACCCATGATCAGCTCGAGGCCATGACCATGGGGGACAGGATCGTGGTGATGAACGAGGGGATCATCCAGCAGGCCGATACTCCCCAGAACGTCTACGATCACCCGGTGAACCTCTACGTGGCAGGCTTCGTGGGCTCACCCTCCATGAATTTCATAGAGTGCAGGATCGTGAGCAGGGATGGAGGGCTCTGGGCTACCTCCCCCCATATGAACCTCCTCATCCCTGAGGAGAAGCGGGCGCTCCTGACCCGTTACATCGACAGGGATGTCTTCCTGGGACTGAGGCCCGAGCACATATTCGACTTGGGCTCCGTGAAGGCCCCTGAGCAGGGGACGACCTTCAAGGGCGAGGTCTGGGTCGTGGAACCGCTGGGCTCGGACAAACTGGTGCACATAAGGATGGGTGAGGCGACCATGGTGGCTAGGCTCAGCCCCCGCGTGAACCTCAAGGCAGGGGAGACAGCCGAATTCGCGGCCGCCATGGGCTCGTCCCACCTCTTCGACAAGGAGACGGGGAAGACCATTTACTGAGATGGAAGATAGGTGCCTGCAAGATGGGGGTGTGGGCTGATGGAGAGCGGCCTGAGGGGCGGTGTGGCGCCCGGCAGGGAGGGTGGATCGGCTAGTGCGAAGAAAAGGAGGAAGGTCATGAGCAAGCGTTGGAGATGGTTTGCGGCATGTGCCGCGGCGGCGGTCCTGTGCCTCTGGGCCCTAGGCCCGGCCAGTGCACAGGAGAAGATCAACCTGGGTTATCTGCACACCTTGGCCGTGGACGGGCAGTTCTGGATCGCCATGGAGAAAGGGTATTTCAAGGAGCAGGGGCTGGAGATGAACCCCATAGTCTTCACCTCCGGGGTGCCGCTCATGCAGGCATTGAGTGGGGGGAGCGTGGATGTGGCCATCATGGGGGCCGTCATCTCGAACTTCCCTTCGAGGGGGGTGGGCAAGGTCTTTCTAATAAATGACATAGAATACGATACCGCCATGCTCTTCGCGCGGCCCGAGACCAAGGCCAAGGGGGTCAAGGACGTCAAGCGGCAGAAGGTGGCCACCGTCAAGGGGACCACAGCTCACGTGTTCCTGCACACGGCGCTGAAGGCCAACAACATAGACTCCACCAAGGACCTGGAGATCGTCAGCATGGACATGGCCGGTGCAGTGTCCGCCTTCATCTCAGGGGCCGTGCCCTTCGTGTGCACATGGGCCCCGTTTCATGTGCAGATCAGGGAAAAGGTCCCCGGGGCGGTCCTCCTGAGCTCGGCCAAGGAGTTCTATCCGGAGGCGGCTATCATCGGGGGATGGGTGGCGGCCAACAAGTACTACGAGACCAAGAAAGATGTCCTCAAGAAGATAGTGGCCGCATGGGTGAAGGCCAATGACTATCTCGTGGCCAACCCGGACGAGGCCTTGAAACTCATCCATGCCAAGGCCTATTCCAACATCCCGTTCAGCGACATAATGGCGAGCTGGAAGGCGCAGAAATGCGAGACCTCCAAGGATTGGGTGAAGCTTTATCAGGACGGGACAGTCGCCAAGTGGATCGGCCAGGTGGAAAGGGTCTTCGTGGAGATAGGCTCCATAGGGGACTGGGTCGATCCCAAGGAGTTCTTCGACCCGAGCATCTACCTGTCGGTGGTCAAGTGAGGCCTCTGTGCCTTGCCAGGCCCTTAGGCCGCCTCATCAGGCCCATGGGATCCCCCTAGCCTCAGGCAATGCACTGTGAGTCGCCTCGAGGAGGGACAAGGAGACGATCTCCATGCCTACGCGACGAAGCGATGCCGCATCTCAGACCGACACCGAGCCCCGGCAGAGGGACAAACGCAGGGGTGAACGCCTCCAGAAGCTGGGCTATTTCTGCGCCTCCTTCGGGATCATACTGTGTGTCTGGGAGTTGGCCAGGGCGGTCCACCTGGTGAACCCCAAGCTCTTCCCGCCCATCCTGGAGGTGATACGGTCCGGGGTCCGCATGTTGGGGGACGGCAGCCTCCAGGCCCACATGTCGGCCAGCTTCATGAGGGTGCTCGTGGGGTTCTTCCAGGGGATCGTCATGGCCATAGTCCTGGGCTTTCTAGTGGGCTGGTTCCGTGTGGCCCGCATGCTCCTCGACCCGGTGATCAATTTCTTTCGGGCGCTCCCCCCCATCGCCCTCATCCCGCTGATGATCATCTTCTTCGGGATCGGGGAGACCTCCAAGGTGGTGGTGCTTACTTACGCCTCCTTCTTCCCGGCGCTGGTGGTGATCTACCAGGCACTGGTCGGGCTGGACCCCATTTACATACGCGCGGCCAGGGCCTTGGGGGCCAACAACCTGGAGATCTTCAGGAAGGTCATCCTCCCCCAGCTCGTCCCCCACATAATAACCGCCTGCCGTGTCTCCCTCGGGGTCTGCTGGGCCACCCTGGTAGCCGCGGAGCTCATCGCTGCCCAGAAGGGGATCGGCGCCATGATGGTGGACGCCCAGAATTTCTTTCAGATGGCCCCGCTGGTCTTGGGGATCATCCTCATCGGGGCCATCTCCCTGGCCATGGACGGTTTCGTGCGGTGGATAGAGCGGAGGGTCACAGGGTGGCAGGAGAAGTTGGCGTAGGTGGGGTAGCGGCCCAGAGACAGGCAAAGGGGCGCCTCGGAGGACCTGGATGCTGAAGGGGATAGTGGTCGAAAACGTGAGCATGACCTACGAGGGGCTCGCCGGTAGGGTCGAGGCCCTCAGAGACGTGAATCTCTGTGTTGCCCCAGGGGAGTTCATCTCCTTCATTGGACCCTCCGGGTGCGGCAAGACGACTCTGATGAACATAATAGCCGGTTTCCTGGAGCCGACCTCGGGCCAGGTCCTCATCGACGATCGCAAGGTGATGGGGCCAGGCCCGGACCGCGGTGTGGTATTTCAACAGTATGCCGTCTTTCCATGGCTGACCGTCAAAGAGAACGTGGAGTTCGGGCTCAAGCTCTCGGCTAACCGTAGATCCGCGGCTGAACGCAGGGAGATCGTGGATCGTTTCATCGACCTCGTGGGGCTGCGCGACTTCCAGAGCGCCTATCCCAAGGAGCTCTCCGGGGGGATGAAGCAGAGGGTAGCCATCGCCAGGGCGTACGCCGTGAACCCTGAGGTCCTCTTGATGGATGAGCCCTTCGGCGCCCTGGACGCCCAGACGCGGCAGTTCATGCAGGAGGCCCTCCTCAAGATCCTGGAGAGGGAGCGAAAGACCGTCATCTTCATCACACACGGTGTCGAAGAAGCCGCCTTCCTGTCATCCAGGGTCGTGGTGATGGCCACCCGTCCCGGCCGCATCCGCAATGAGATCTCCATAGAGCTGGACTACCCAAGGGATCCTGCCGTCAAGAGGAGCCCCTATTTCATCGAGGTGCGGGCGGAGATAGAGAGGCACGTGAGGGAGGAGTTCCAGAAGCAGAGGGAGGGCCTGCTCTAGGGAGGAAAGATTCGGATGACAGGGCATAGCGAGAGAAAGCGGGTCAGGGGAAAGGGCTCAACGGCCCTGGTCACAGGTGGGTGCGGATTCCTGGGCTCCTATCTCATACCGGCATTGCTGGAGAGGGGGATCGACGTGGTGGCCCTGGATCTGGCTGAGCCGCGACCTTCTTCATGGGCAGGACTCGGGAGGGTGCGATACGTACGGGGAGACCTCGCCTCAGAGGCGGACCTCTACCGGGTGGTGATGGCTCATCCCATCACCGATGTCTTTCACCTGGGAGCCCTGTTGGCGGGCCCGTGCGAGGAGGACCCGGTAAAGGGCTTCAGGGTGAACTTCTTTTCCACCCTGAGCCTCCTTGATGCCTCCCTGGCCGCAGGGGTGAGGCGCTTCGTGATGACGAGTTCCATCTCGGTATTCGGCAAGGATGCAGAGGAGCCGGTCAAGGACCATGCCCCCAAGAACCCCACCACCATATACGGCCAGACCAAGCTCGCCAGCGAGCACCTCCTCTTGTGGTACGCCGGCAGGCACGGCCTGGACACCCGCGCGGTGCGCTTCACATGGGTATTCGGGCCCGGACGCACAACCGGGATAACCGCCACGTGGTCTTCGCTCCTCCTGGATGCCGTGGCAGCGGGGCGCCAGGTGGAGGTCGCCAACCCGGAGGAGAGGGGCGACTGGCTTTACGTCAAGGACGCGGTCAGGGCCCTCTTGGCCGTGTGGGAGGCCGAGGTCCCCAGCCAGAGGATATACAACATCGCGGGGGGCGTTCACTCGGTCAGGGAGGTGGTGGAGGTCGCCAGGAGGTTCAAGCCCGATGCCCGGGTGGTCTTGAGAGAGGGCGGGGCAAGCCTCTCGCCTTATCCTGCGGCATACGACGACGGGCCGGCCCGTTCGGAACTGGGTTGGCGGCCGGCCTACACCATCGAGGAGGCGGTGAGGGAGCACCTGGAGACCGCCTCCAGGGGTGGGGACCTTAGGGGATGAGGAGGATCATCATGCGCGAGCTCCTCTTGGACTACGGGGATTCACAGATGCCCATCGAGCTCCCGGACAGTGCCGTGGTGGTCCGTTACGGCGAGACCTACACCGACCCCCCCCAGGTGGATCCCGTGGAGGCCACCCGCAGGGCCCTGGAGAGTCCCCTTGGGTTCCCTCCCCTGAGGGAACTCGCCGGGACAGGCAAGAAGGTCGTCATCGGCTTTCCCGACAGGGTCAAGGGGGGATTCCAGGCCCAAAG
>CAZOXN010000250.1:0-4821 GCA_964583655.1 uncultured Desulfarculaceae bacterium
GGCTGGGCATGAGGCTGGTTCCGGAAAGGGGGGTTGTCTTCCCCCTCCTCAGCGTGTACGAGAACCTGATGGCGGGGCTGTACGGGCGTGGCCACCAGGTGCAACTGAGAGACAGGTTGGAGTGGATTCACGGGCTTTTCCCAGTGCTGAAGGAGAGGAGGTCCCAGAGGGCCAAGACGCTTTCCGGAGGCGAGCAGCAGCAACTGGCCATTGCCAGGGCCCTCATCTCATCACCCAGGCTGCTCTTGGTGGACGAGGTCTCCATGGGCCTCATGCCCAAGCTGGTGAGCCGGGTCTTCGAGGTGTTGAGAAAACTCAACCAGGATCAGGGCCTGAGCATACTTCTTGTGGAGCAAAACGCCCTGGCCTCCCTGAGGATCTCCCACAGGGCCTACGTGCTGGAGACAGGGGAGCTGGTCCTGGAGGGAAGCGCCCGCGAGCTCATGGAGCAGGAGGAGGTCAGGAGGGCGTATCTGGGGCGTTGAGGAAGATGTGGGTCGGAAGTCAAGACGGGGTCCGTGGAGGGCCCGAGTTCGAAGAAAAGGAGGGGTGTCATGAGAGGCGGCAAGATACGGTGGTTGGTTGGCTTGGTGGCCTTGTTGTGGCTGGTGGGCCCGGCCATGGCGGCGGAGGATATCAAGATAGGGCTCATGGTGCCTTTGACCGGGCCCGCGGCGGCCGACGGGTTGAGCGCTTCCAATTCCGTGAAGCTGGCGGCCGAGAAGGTGAACTCGGCGGGCGGGCTCTTGGGCAAGAAGGTGGTGTTGGTGGAGTACGACGACAGGGCGGACGCCAAGGAGGGCATAGCCCTGGCCAGAAAACTGGTGGAGCAGGACAAGGTGGTGGCTGTTGTGGGAGGCTCTTACTCGGCCCCCAGCCGGGCAGTGGCCCCCATCTTCCAGGAAGAGGGAATGCCCTTCGTGGCCGCCTATGCGGTGCATCCTGATGTGACAAAGGCCGGGGATTACTGCTTCAGGAACGGCTTTCTGGGTCACGTGGAAGGAGGGGCTGCGGCATACGTGGCTGTCAACAAGCTCAAGGCCAAGAGAATCGCACTCTTGACCACGGACAACGATTTTGGTCGCACCCTGGTAGAGGGGTTCAAGAAGCACCTGGCCAAGCACGCCAAGGATGTGCAGGTGGTCTCGGAGCAGGTCTATCCCTTCGCAGAGAAGGACTTCAAGGCATACCTGGCCAAGATCAAGGAGGCCAACCCGGACCTCATCCAGGTCTCAGGCTATTACTTCCACACAGGACCCACCTTGAAGCAGGCCAGGGAGATGGGAATCACCACTACCATCATGGGGGAGGAAGGAGCTGATTCCCCCAAGCTCTTCGAGATAGCCGGCCAGGCGGCAGAGGGCTTCCTCATGGTCACCAACTTGGACCGGGACGACCCCAGGCCCGTGGTGCAGACCTACATAAAGGAGTACAGGGAGCGCCACAAGATTGCCCCCGACATGGTGGGTGCCTCGGCCTATGACGCCTTCATGCTCATAGCCGATGCCATAAAGAGGGCCAAGAGCCTGGACAAGAAGGCCATTCGCAAAGCCCTGGCCGAGACCAAGGACTACGACGGTCTCACAGGGGTGATCAAGGGCTTCACCCCAGAGCGCGAGGTCATAAAGAACGTTCAGGTGCAGATAGTTAAAAACGGGGAGTTCAGGCACTTCGGGGTGGTCACGGATCCAGAGGTGATCACGCCATAAGCCGGCAGCGCAAGGAGGGGGGTGGGGTCCATGGGATCGGGCTGGATCGAATGCGTCCCGAATTTCAGCGAAGGAAGGCGCCAGGAGGTGATGGAGGAGATCCTGGAGCCCTTCCGCAGCACACCGGGCTGCTTTCTCATGGACCAGAGGCCTGACAGGGACCACAACCGCCTCGTGGTGAGCCTCATCGGAGAGCCCCAGGCTGTGTGCCAGGCCCTCCTGGAGGCGGCCCAGGTAGCAGTGGGGCGCATAGACCTGAACCAGCACACCGGGGCCCACCCCCGCATGGGCGCGGTGGACGTGATACCGTTTGTGCCCTTGCCGGGCACCAGCATGGAAGGCTGCATAGAGCTGGCCCGAAGCTTCGGCCGCTTGTTTCACCAGGAGACCGGCGTGCCCGTCTATTTCTACGAGGAGGCTGCCCTGAGGCCGGAGAGGAAACGACTGGAGGTGGTTAGAAAGGGCCAGTTCGAGGGGCTAAGGGAACAGATCTCCTCCCCCGAGAGGCACCCTGATGTGGGGCCTCCTAGGATTCACCCCACTGCCGGGGCCACGGCAGTGGGCGCCAGGAAGTTCCTCATAGCCCTGAACGTGAACCTGAGGAGCCGGGACCTGGAAATGGCCAGGAAGATAGCCAAGGCCGTGAGGGCCTCGAGCGGAGGTCTGGCGCACATCAAGGCCATGGGCGTGGACCTGGCAGAAAAGGGCATGGTGCAGGTCTCCATGAACCTGGTGGACTTCGAGAAAAACCCCATATACAGGGCAGTGGAGATGGTGCGCACAGAGGCCCGCAGATGGGGTGTGGAGGTGGCTGGCTGCGAGATCCACGGCCTGGCGCCTGCATGGGCCCTGCTGGAGAGCGCCGCCTACTATCTCCAGCTAAACGACCTGGAGCCTTCCAAGGTGATAGAAATAGCCCTGCTGGAGCTCCTGGGGAGAGAAAGACCCAAAGGCCCTGAGCAATGATCCGCAAGCTCTTTCGAAATGCCAGGATCTTCACACCTTGGGATCAGGGCAGCCCCTTGCGAGGTGAGGCCCAGGGGGCCTGCTTCAGGTCCTGGCCAAAAGGCGCGCTTCTGGTGAGAGACGGGATCATCCAGGCCATAGGGGAGGAGAAGGAGATCCTGGAGGTGGCCGCTGCCCGAGAGGTCCACCAGGAAGTGGACTGTGGCGGGCTCTGTTTGATCCCCGGCTTCGTGGACCCCCATACCCACATGTGCTTTGCGGGGGACAGGGAGGAGGAGTTCAGGGAGAGACTCTCCGGGGTCTCGTACCTGGAGATCCTGGCCAGAGGAGGTGGGATCCTCTCCACCGTGAGGGCGGTGAGGGAGGCCTCGGAGGAGGAGCTTCTAAAAGAAAGTTTACCCAGGGCCCTGAGGGCCTTGAGCCTGGGCACCACCACCTTGGAGATCAAGAGCGGCTACGGGCTTGAGACCAGAAGCGAGCTCAAGATGCTCAGGGCGATACGAAGGATCTGCCAGGAGACCCCCCAGGACGTGGTCCCCACCTTTCTCGGAGCCCACGCCGTGCCCGAGGAGTACCGGGGGAATCCCGGGGGGTACCTGGAGATGCTCCTGGAGGAGATGCTCCCGGAGGCGGCTGCCCAGGGCATAGCCAGATTCTGCGACGTCTTTTGCGAGCAGGGGGTCTTCTCCGTGGAGGAGAGCAGGGAAATCCTGGGACGGGCCTCCGGTTTGGGCCTGGGCCTCAAGATCCACGCGGACGAGGTGCACGACACGGGCGGGGCGGCCTTGGCCGCGGAGCTGGGGGCTGTCTCTGCCGAGCACCTCCTGGCCGCCTCTGACGAGGGGCTCAGGGCAATGGCGCGCTCACGGGTTGTGGCAGTGCTGCTTCCGGGCACGGCCTTGAGCCTCAAGAAACCCTATGCCCGGGCGCGGGAGATGATTCAGATGGGGGTCCCGGTGGCCTTGGCCACGGATTGCAACCCAGGCTCATGCTACTCGGAGAGCATGCCCCTTGTGTTTGCCCTGGCAGTGCTGGGCATGCAGATGTCCATGGAGGAGGCCCTGGGGGCTGTGACACTGAACTCCTCATATGCCATAGGCGTGGCCTCCAGGGTTGGGAGCCTCGAGGAGGGGAAGCAGGCCGACTTCCTGTTGCTGGAGGGGGACTCACCGGCTGTCCTGGCCTACAGGCTGGGGGCTGGATCCTGCATCCAGGCCGTGTACAAGAGGGGCGAGCAGGTGGCATGAACTGTAAGAAGGATCTCCAGGGGCCTTTCCGGCAAGGGATAGAGGCGCTCCTCAGGGTGCTGAACCCAGAGGAGAACTCCACCGGGGGAGGGACCGCCTCGGCCATAGCCGGCGCCATGGCCGCGGCCCTCCTGGCCATGGTGGGAAGGCTCTCCCAGGGCAGGCCGGGCATGGAGCCCGAGAGCTTCTACAGGCCCCTTGTGAGGGAGGCCGAGGTCCTGGCCCAGGAGCTCATGCAAGGCGCCTGGCAGGATGCGGCGGCCTTCGACCTGGTGATGGCAGCCTACCGCTTGCCCAAGAAAAATGAAGAGGAGCAAGAGAGCCGAAGGCAGGCCATAGGGAAGGCCCTTGAGGAGGCAACGCGGGTGCCCTTGAAAAACGCCCGGGCCTGCGCCAGGCTCCTGGGGCTATGTGAAGTGCTGGAGGGGCGATTCAACCCCAAGGCATCATCCGACTTCAACTGCGCAACACACCTCGCCCGGGCAGCGCTCAAGGGATGCCTGGAGAACGTCCGGACCAACCTTCCTGGATTGGTGGACATCTATAGGGCGGAAGTCATTGGGCGCGAAGTTGAGGCGCTGGAGGCGCTGAGCCGAACTCACCGGTTCCCGAACGAGGACAAGGTTTAGCCCCCCAACGGCTCGGGCAACTGCTGGCCATCGACCATCGTAAGTGATCCCGGGGTGGTGGCGTTTCTCGGGGCGGCTTGCCTGCCTGCAGCGCTCCGCTCGGCGCAGGCATGGCAGAGGCGCTCTGATTTTCCAGGAGTTGGACGTGGGGTCCGCCTCGAGCGGGTTGGGCCAATGCGCAGATGAGGCCGACCGAGGGAGGGGGCAAGGATCCACCCCGCTGGCTGAATCCCTCGAAAATCGGGCATAGACGAGACAGACGGAACAGAC
>CAZOXN010000251.1:0-4816 GCA_964583655.1 uncultured Desulfarculaceae bacterium
TTCCAATGCCCCTTCCCGCCCCAGTCACCACCGCCACCTTGTCCTTGAGAATCCCGTCCATAGCCTTCCTCCTTCCTCTGCTTCATTGGCCTCACAGGCTTTGTCATGGGTCAGCCGGCACTGAGTGCCTCATATTGTGACGAATCCTCACATGGTGTCAAGGAATCCCCAGCCGTCCCTCCCTTCAAGCCACGACCTTGGCCTTTCGCAGCGCCTCTATCTCGTCCTTCGTGAAACCCCAGTCCAGGAGCGCCTCCTCGGTGTGCTCTCCTGGCTTGGAGGGAGGTCTCTGGATCCCCGGTCTCGTGCGGCTGAACCTCGGTGCCGGACCGGGTTGCACCACCCCGTCGAACTCCACGAAGGTCCCCCTGGCCCTGTTGTGCGGGTGTTCGGGGGCCTCTTCCATGGAGAGCACAGGCGCAAAACAGACATCCGACCCCTCCATGATGGCGCACCACTCATCGCGGGTCTTCTGCCTGAAGACCGCTCGAAGCCGCTCCTTCATCTCCTGCCACCTCTGCCGGTCCATCTGATCAGGCAAGGCCTCCCCCTCGAGCCCGGTCAGACGAAGGAGCTCGGCATAGAACTTGGCCTCTATGGAGCCTATGGAGACATACTTCCCATCGGCCGTCTCGTACACATCGTAGAAATGGGCGCCTGTATCCAGGACATTGGTCCCCCTCTCCTCGCTCCAGATCCCCATGGCCTTCATGCCGAAGAACAGGGTCATGAGGGAGGCCGCCCCGTCCACCATGGCCGCATCCACCACCTGTCCCCTCCCTGACTTGGAGGCCTCCAACAGCCCGCACACAAGCCCGAAAGCCAGGTAAAGGGCCCCCCCACCGAAGTCACCCACCAGGTTGAGCGGGGGAACCGGCGGTCCCCCCGCCCTGCCGATGGTGTGCAGCGCACCTGCCAGCGAGATGTAGTTGATGTCATGGCCGGCGGCCTTGGCGAGGGGCCCCTCCTGGCCCCACCCGGTCATACGTCCGTACACCAGTTTGGGATTCCTTGCCCAGCAATCCTCCGGGCCCAACCCGAGCCTCTCCATCACACCCGGCCTGAAGCCCTCGATCAAGGCGTCTGCCTTCTCCACGAGCCTCAAGACCACCCCCGCCCCTTCCTCCTTGCTGACATCCACAGCCGCAGAGCGGCGTCCGCGGTTGAGCAGCTCGAACCTATGCGGCATGGCCACCCCGAGCCCGCTGGGGGCCAGCCGGTCGATGCGCAGCACCTCGGCCCCCATGTCGGACAGCAGCATCGCGCACATGGGCCCGGGCCCGATTCCAGCCATCTCGATGATCTTGTACCCTTTCAGTGGTCCCATCTCTCATCTCCCCTTGGTGAATTTCTCCAGTGCCTTGATCAGCTCGGGCATGGTTGCGGTCATGCTCTGGTTGCGGTTCTCCAGCTCTATGGCGGCCTCCAGGGACGGGGCGTTCAAGTTGAGATTCAAGGTCTCCTTGGTCAGGCGAAGGCCGACCGGACTCTTGCCCAACATGGCCCGGGCGACCTGCATCGCCTCCTCCATGAGCATCTCTGCGCTCTGGGCCAGCCTGCTCACCATGCCGATCCTCTCCGCCTCCTGGGCGCTCACCGTGCGGCCCGTGAGGAGGATCTCCGAGGCCCTGGCAGTGCCCACGGCCCGGGGAAGGAGATAGCTGCTGCCCATGTCGCCTCCTGTAAGCCCGATGTTTATGAAGGATGGGGTGAAGGAGGCCTGGGGGGAGGCGATGATCACGTCCGATGCCAGGGCGAGGCACATGCCGCCCCCGGCCGCAGGACCGTTCACCGCGGCGATGATGGGCTGAGGCACTCGCCTCATCTCCAGGATGACGTTGGCATACTTCTTCTGAACGGCCACCAGGTGGGAAGCGGCGCTGGCAAAGCTCACGGCCGCCTCTCTACGGATCCTTGCGTCCTTCAGATCCGCCCCGGAGCAGAAACCCCGGCCCGCCCCAGTCACGACCAGGACGCGCACCCTCTCTCTCTCCTTCAGCTCCCCGAAGAGCCCCTGAAGCTCCTCCAACATAGCAAGGCTCAGGGCATTGAGGCGATCGGGACGATTGAGGACGAGGAGGCCGATGCCGGCCTCCGGCTCCTGAAATCGGATGGTCTCGTATTCCATTGTCCCTTGACTCCCTTTCCCGGCTGCGACATCCAGCGCCATCAGGTCCAGTCTGCTCGGTCTCTGTCACCTGCCTCTCAGGGACTCCAAGACCCTTGCTTATATGCCTATGATCTATACCTTTGTCAAGAAAAAGAGCGCCTTGGAACTTTCCGGTTTGCAGGTCCACGATTTGCGTCCGATGACTGAAGCCCGATTACCAAGCTCCAATGGCGGCTGAGAAAATACCGGGAGATTTCGCCCCCACCATCCCATGCCAGCCACCCCCAGGGCGAGCCATCCCAGGAAAAGAACGAGACGTTTCTGACGGCCGTCGGCCGTACTTATCTCCCAGCCTCATCCAGCCACTTTGTGTGCTTCCGTATAACACGGGCCGAAAGATAGCAGAGCAGGGCCATTCCGAAGAGACAGACCCAGAGCGGGTCATAATCTATCCTGCCCTCCACGAAGAGGTCCCCGAGCACCTCCAGGCCCGTGAATACGGTCACAATGGCAAACAACGTGTGGTGCTCCCGCTTGACCACGGTCCGGAAGGAGAAGGGCAGAGAGGGTGCAGTCCAGCCCTCGATCCTTGGCACCATGAGCGGAGTCTTCTCGGCCCATCTCAAGTATGCCTCCCCGAACTTCTGCCTGAGGAACTCCTCCTCTGCAAAGATGATCCGCTCATAATAGACCCAGAAGAGCAGGATCATGATCAGGGTGAACCACCAAAGCCTGGGAAACACGGCGATGCCAAGCCAGATCAGGAAGTTCCCCAGGTAAACCGGGTGCCGCACTATGGAGTACATCCCCGTGGTATTGAGTGCCGTGGCCTTCTGTCCGCGGGTGTTTCTCCCCGAGGTCCCTTTGGGCACGGTCCCGACTGTGAGACAGCGGACCGCCAGCCCGCACAGGGAGACCACGAGACATATCATCTCCCAGACCTGATCCAGCCTATGATCGCCCATGGGGTAGTGGTAGTTTCGGAAGGCCAGCAGGACGATCCCCAGTAACATAAGCGGCAGATAGCTCCTCCAGCGAAACAAACGGTTTCCAGATCTAACCATTTCTTCTCGAATCGGCATGATGGTTCACTCCCAGAAGCTAGAAGGCGCCGCGGTGACATCTCCGGGAAAGCTTGCCACCAGGCTCGCCGCCACCAGCACCACCGCTGTCGCGACAGCAAGAATCGACCAGGCACAGAGCTTACGAATCCCGCCCGCGGCCTTCGTCACCGAGCACCTCCTCCACCAGCTCCACGATCTTGCTCTTGGCTTCCATGAGGGCCTCGCGGCCCAAGGCCGTGGCCTCGTAGTACTTTCTCGTCTTCCCATCCACCACCTCGCTGCGGCTCAGCAAGAATCCCTGCTCTTCCAGTCCGTAGAGAACCGGGTAGAGCGTGCCCGGGCTGAGGTTATACCCATGCCGGGCCAGTTCCTCGTTGATCCCCGTGCCGTAGATAGGCCCCTCGCAGGCGTGGTGCAGGATGTGGATGCGCACGAACCCGAGAAAAAGGAACTTCAGCATGGGTCCACCTTCCCCCTCTTGGGAGAGACCCGGGTCTTTCTGTCAGATCAGGCCCGCCATCAACCCCCCGGCCACCATGAGGAGCATGATTCCTACGGTGGCCTGAACGAATCGCATGGTCACTTTTTTCATGAGACGAGTCCCCACCAAGGCCCCTGCGAAGGCAGCCAGGGTGGCCACGCCCACCATCGCTATGCCTCCCGCGGCCTCGACGATCCGGAATTGCCCGCAGTGGAACGAGAGGCCGTACATCCCGAGGCGAAAGAGGTCCACCACCACGGCGCAGACCACGCCAGTGGCGATGAACGCCTCCTTGCCCAGGCCGCAGCGAATGAGCACGGCCGACCGCAGGGCGCCCTGGTGGCCCGAGAGGCCCCCGAAGAACCCCGAGAGGGCCCCGCCCAGGGGAAGGTGCTTCCTGTCCAGGCGGATCCGGGCCTCCAACCTCGGCACCAGCTCCATGCCCGCGAAGGCAGCGATGAGCACGCCCACCACCAGCCTCACGGGCGAGACCTCGAACGTCCTGCCCGCAAGCGTGTAGCTTGCCAGCGCAGGCAAGTGGGCCAATACGGTGAGGAGCCAGGCCCCGGCAACTGCCGCAAGCGCTCCCGGCATGGTGAAGCGCGCCACGACCCCCCAGTCCGCCCGGCGGCCCAGGAGCATGACCTTGAAGATATTGTTGGCCAAGTGCACCACTGCGGTGGCGGCCACGGCCACCTCTATGGGGAAAAAAAGGGCAAAGGTCGGCAGGAGGAGAGTCCCGAGCCCGAAGCCGGAAAACAGTGTCAATCCCGAGACCGCCAAGGCCGTGGCAGCCACCACCAGTTGAGGCAGGTACTCCCAAAACAGCACGAAACAACCCCTTGGATACGGCACATTGCGAAATCGTTGGTCGATATCGCATTTCGATATTATGTTCAGCACAGCGAAAGGTCAAGCCCTCTTGAGAGACTGGACCGGTATGCGAGGCTGGCTCGTCTAGGAGATCTCCCCCAGACAAAGGGATATGGGTAGGCCGGGGTTCCCCTTTGGATCATCCCTTCAGGGCATCGGAGTCCCGGCCCGACCTGGGCCGGAGAGAGGTTCTATCAACACGACCTGGGCTGGGGAAGTCCTGCGAGGCGGTGGATGCTGATGAGCCCTTTTGGAAACAGCTCGTAGATCCGCTTGACGGTTGTGCCG
>CAZOXN010000252.1:0-4812 GCA_964583655.1 uncultured Desulfarculaceae bacterium
GGGCAATGGTCGCGTCGGAGGGGCCTGTCAGCAACACGATGGCCGCATTGGGGTCCTGTGCCTGAATCATTTGGCCGGTCTCGAAACCGTCTTTCCCCCCGCCCCCCAGGTCCAGCAGCACCAGATGTGGTCGCGCCTGAGCATACCTCTCCATGGCCTCTTCCCGGCTCATGGCCACATCCACTTTGCATCCCCAGTATTGGAGCCGGTCAGTTAGTACCTCCCGCATCCAGTCATCGTCCACCGCGAACAGGACCCTCAGGCCAGGGAACTGTCCTCTGGCCTCAGCCCCCTTGTCCCCTTTCAACAGGAGCGCACCCGGTGGGGATTGAGTGACATCCAGGATGCCTCCCACGCCTTCGAGCACCTGCGACATCTCGGAAGGACTCAGACCGAGGGCAGCGAGGATCTTGCGCTGAGTGCTTATCCTGCAGGACTTGCCCTGCTCCACGCGATCGATGGTCAACAGGGAAAGCCCGGCCTTCCGTGCCAGCTCGGTCTTGGAGAGCATCTGGGCCTCCCTCAACCTGCGAAACACGTTGGCCTTCTTCCCTGCCATATCACCCCTGACCTCATTCTCCATAGAAAATAGGCCATCTCCTTGCGACTTGTCAATGGCCGCCTCGCTATCCGTCCCATGGCACCGACCCAGTGCCGCACCTCTGCCCCGAGGATTGGGCCATTTACCCGCCCCTCCTTTGTCCTGTGGACATCTTGCGCTCGCTGGAACGGTACAAGGCAGAGAGGGCCTTCAGCGCCTTCTCCGGACAGGGAAAGACGGGGACGTGATGATCCTCCAGCCACTCCACGTTTCTGCAGCCGGTTCGACGCAGCCCCACTGCCCAGAGCGCGATGGGGACCTCTCGACCTTGGACGGCCCTGGAGAAGGCATGCAGCATCTCCTCGGGGAGGAGCTCGAGGACCTGAGACGGGAACTGCATGGCGACACCGTCCACGTTCGGGTCGCTGGTCATGGAATCCACCAGCGTGCCGTAGACCCTCTGTCCCTCATTGAACTGCACGCACACGCCGATGTCGAACGGATTCCCAGGGATCTCCCATGGGGGGAAGATGGACCTGAGCCTCCTCAAGGTCTCCCCTGCGATCCTCGCCGGCAAGAGGCCTTCCTGCTGGCAAAGATCCGTTAGTATGACCGCTTCCCCTCCGGGGAGGGTAGCTATCACTATGCGGTTGCCCTTCATCACCAAAGGACCGAAGCGCTCCAGGGCCCTGACCAGATCGAAGAACTCCTCGATGGTCTGAGCCCTTATGGCCCCGGCCTGCTTGACGGCCGCATCGAAGACCATGTCACTGCCCTGGACAATGACACCGGTGTGGCTGGCCGCGGCACGCGCCCCGGCCTCGGTACGGCCGGACTTCAAGAGAACCACGTGTTTCTCCCGGGAGGCATCTCTGATGAGCCTCAAGAACTCCCTGCCGCCCCCCTCGATGCTCTCCAAGTGGATGCCTATGACACGGGTCTCAGGGTCCTGTGCCAGGTACTCCAGGGCATCCACTTCGTTGATATCCATCTTGTTGCCAAGATCTATGAGCTTGTTGACACGAAGGCCGAACTCCGAGAGCAGCCATAGGAGCCTCGGCTCGTACAGACCTGATTGGAAGATCAGAGAGAGCCCTCCCCTCTTTATCTCCCGAAGGGGATGAAAGCTGATAGCCAGGTTGGCCGCCGTGTTGATGGGACTGAGGGCGTTTGGCCCGATGGCCCTGATCTTGTTCTCCCGAAGGAGCATGGCCATCTCCCTCTGGGCCATTCTCCCCTCCTCCCCAGCCTCCGAGAATCCGCCGGCCACGATGACGACGCGCCTCACCCCCTTTTGAACGCAATCCTCGAGGACAGAGGGGACCATGGTGTTGGGCAATGCCACCACCACCAGGTCCACCGGCCCCTCGATGCTCTTCAAGTTCGGGTATGCCTTGAGCCCCAGGATCTCGGTGGCCAGGTGATGGACCGGGTAGATTTCTCCGCGAAACCCGAGATCGACCAGATTGGAGAGCAGGTAATGGTTGATGTTGCGAGGGTCCCTGGATACTCCCACCACCGCCACACTCTGGGGGTGAAAGAACCGGTGGAGGAAGTGCATCTCGTAGCTCGACACGTGAGCTCTTCGCTTCCAGTGGGCGCTGAGATCGTTGGCAACAAGGCCAACGAAGCTCATATCAGATGGGACAGGGCGATGTCAAGGGCCAAGGACCCAACGGGTCAAGACAGCGCGGCCTTCTCCTTCTTGAATAGGTGGACCGGCGGTTCGTTGCGCAAGATCACCCCTGGGGTGATCACGCACTCGTATAGACCCTCCATGTCGGGGAGGTTGTACATGATATCCAGCATCGCCCTCTCCAGTATGGTCCTTAGCCCCCTGGCCCCGCTCTTTCGCTTGATGGCCTCCTGGGCCACGGCCACCAGGGCCTCCTCAGTGAAACGGAGCTGAACCCCTTCCAACTCGAAGAGGGCCTGATATTGCTTCACCAGGGCATTCTTGGGCTCCTTGAGGATCTGGATGAGGTGCTTCTCCTCTAGCTCCTGCAAGGTGGCTATGACCGGAAGCCTGCCTACGAACTCCGGGATCATACCGAACTCTATCAGGTCCTCTGCACGGACCTCCATCAACGACGAAGGCTTCTCTTCCCTGGCATCGGGCTCCCTTCGAAATCCCAGGGTCTTGCTCTGGGTCCGACGCTCCACGATCTTGTCCAGGCCCACGAAGGTCCCCCCGCAGATGAAGAGGATGTGGGTGGTGTCCACCTTGTGGTACTGACCCTTCATACCCTTGGGATGGAGATGGACGACTGTCCCCTCCAGCATCTTGAGCAGGGCCTGCTGAACACCTTCCCCCGATATGTCTCTGCCGTTTGCAGAGTTGACGATTCGTTTGGCAATCTTGTCCGTCTCATCTATGTAGACGATCCCCTGCTGGGCCCTCTCCTCGTCGAAATCAGCGTTCTCCAGCAGACGCATCACAATATCTTCCACGTTCTCCCCTACGTAACCTGCCTCGGTAATTGCCGTTGCGTCCGCTATGGCAAAGGGGACTTGGAGGATCTTGGCCAGAGTCTGTGCCAGATATGTCTTTCCTGAGCCCGTCGGACCTATGAGCAAGATGTTGCTCTTCTCCAGCTCCACCCCCTTGAGGCTCTTCTTGGCGTGGATCCTCTTGTAGTGGTTGTGGACGGCAACGGCCAAGGTCTTCTTGGCCTCCTTCTGGCTGATCACATAATCGTCCAGGGCCTTGTTTATGCGTGAAGGCTTGGGAAAACCGCCCAACCGCTCCACGCGGAACTCTTCGGCCAGGATCTCGTTGCAGATCTGGACGCATTCATCGCAGATGAACGCCTCCGTCCCCGAGATCAGCTTACGCACCTCGCTTTCGCCCTTTCGGCAAAAGGAGCAATGGAGACCAAAGTCTTCGTCCAAAGGCGCTCGAGGCATGGGGCACATCCTCCACAGGCCCTGATGGTCTTTCCTATTTTATAACACACCCATCATCCATGGGCAAACCCTCTGCACCCGATCATGGAGACATGGGGACCCGGCCCTTCAGAGCAGGACCTTCCCCGACTCAGACGGATCGTACCCCCCCATGGACGCGACCGAGGCACGGAACTCCGCGGAAGAGATCACCTCCAGCAGCAGTTTGATCCCCTCGCTCTCAAACAGATCCGCTGGTATCACCAAGTCGTAACGCTCCGTGGCCACGGGGATGAAATCGAGCCCTAGGGCCCGGGCTGCAGCAAGGATCCCCATGCCGGCCTCCGCAGCCCCGCTCGCCACAGCCACAGCCACGGCCATGTGGGTGTACTCCTCTCGCTCATAGCCCCTTATGCTCGATGGATCCACCCCGAGTCGTCTTAAATGGTAGTCCAGGAGAACCCGTGTACCTGAGCCTCCCTGCCGGTTGATGAACGTCACCTCGGGCCGCGCCAGGTCTCTCAAGTCCCGGATCTGCAATGGGTTGCCCTTGGCGACCATGAGCCCCTGCTCCCTGTGCACGAGATGGATCAGACGCACAGGCACACCCTCTAGATATCGACCGATGTAGGAGAAGTTGTAATCCCCTGTCTCTGGATCCAGGAGGTGCGACCCGGCCAAGTGGGCATGCCCCTTTCTGAGGGCCAGTAGACCTCCCAGGCTCCCCACGTTGCTCGATGCCAGGGTGTAACCCTGTCCCGAGGCGCGAAGCCTGTCACCGATGAGGTCCAGGGTCAAGTCATGGCTCCCTATGGCCACCAAGGTCCTCCTTATGGCCTCGGGGGCCCTCAGCAGTTCCACCTCCACCGTCTCTCCCTCTTGCACTCCCTCCACTTCCTCGGATATCCGGAGGATCCCGTCAGCCCGGGTGAGGGTGGTGATGGAACCCGCGGCCCTGGGCAAGGGCGTGGCCACGACACGCCCACGCACCTCACCGAGCTTCACCCGCACGAACTCCTCGATACCGATCCTGGATGGCACCTTCTGGGAAGTCTGGGCCTTTATCTTGGACCGAACTGGAGAGTCGATCCCCAAGAACCTGCAGATCAGTGGGCCTATTATCTGCTCACAGGAGACCACTGAGGAGACAGGATAACCGGGGTTGCCTATCACGGGCCTTTCTCGTACGACACCTAGGATGGTCGGTTTTCCAGGCATCATGCTGATCCCATGGACCAGGACCTCCCCCATCTCCTCCACCACCGTGGCGGTGAGGTCCTCTGACCCTGCCGAGGAGCCCGCAATGACGACCACTACGTCCACCC
The DNA here is from genome assembly GCA_964583655.1 of uncultured Desulfarculaceae bacterium. Classification (GTDB taxonomy): domain Bacteria; phylum Desulfobacterota; class Desulfocorpusculales; order Desulfocorpusculum; family Desulfocorpusculum; genus CAZOXN01. The sequence goes on from CAZOXN010000252.1 coordinate 4,753, forward strand.
CGCCCGCCAAGGCCTCTTCTATGGCGTTACGCAGCAGCGACAGCTCGTCCGGGACCGCAG
>CAZOXN010000253.1:0-4797 GCA_964583655.1 uncultured Desulfarculaceae bacterium
CTGCGCAAGAGACACGGGGTGACGGTGGTGGCCATCCGAAGGGGGGGTGAGATGCTGGTGGACCCGGAGCCTGAGACGAGGATGCTGCCCCATGACATCCTGGTGGTCCTCGGGGCACCCGAGAGGCTCGCTGCGGCCCTGCCCCTGTTCCGATCGCGAGCCCCTGGGGGCCCCGATGGATCGAGCCTCATTGACGCTTGATCCGGCAAAGGGGCCAGTTTCCTTTCGCCACGGCCACCTGCAAGAGGCCGCTGACAACTCACCGGCTTTCCTCACCGCGTCAGGTTGCGGATCGAACCCGGCCCAGGGGGGGACCCCCTACCGATTCCTCTCGTGGATGATGCGGAGCCCCTCAAGGGTCAGGAGCTCGTCCACGGCCTCGATGGTCGCGGAGTCCGGGGCGATGAGGGATGCGAGCCCCCCGGTGGCGATCACCCTGGTCTCCCCCTCCCCGTGATGGGCCTTCAGGCGTTGGACGATGCCGTCCACCAAGCTCACGTACCCGTGATAGAGGCCTGATTGGATCGAGCTCACGGTGTCCTTTCCCAAGACGCTCTTGGGTTTCGTGAACTCCACCTTGGGCAACTTGGATGCCCTGAGAAAGAGCGCCTCGCTGGAGATCACTACCCCGGGGGCTATGACCCCACCGAGGTACTCCCCCCTGGGAGAGACCATGTCGAAGGTGGTGGCGGTGCCGAAATCCACCACTATCACGCCTTGGCGATATCTCTCGTACGCGGCTATGGCATTGACTATGCGGTCTGCCCCTACCTCCTTGGGGTTGTCGTACAGGATGGGCATCCCGGTCCTGATGCCTGGGCCCACCACCAGCGGTTCCAGGCCGAAGTAGCGAGTGCAAAGCTCGTGGAGGACCCGCACTAGCGGGGGGACCACGCAGGAGATCACTATGGAATCCACCCGATGGGGCTCAAGCCCCGCCCACCGAAACAGGCTCCAAATGAGGACCCCGGTCTCATCCGCGGTCTGCTCGTGGAGGGTCCTGATCCTCCAATGGTTGAGAAGGGCCCTGTCCTCGTACACACCCAGGACCGTGTTGGTGTTGCCCACATCCACCACGAAGAGCATCTCTATCCCCTTCCCACGCCTCCCAGTGGCCTTCGGGGCCGAATCAGGAGGTTCGCCCCCAGGCCTCTCGTCCCCGACTCGCGGGCCTGGTGTCCGCGGTAAGTCGCCGGTGGGGGAAAACCACCCCACTCGTCATACGGACGGGTTCAAGAGCTACCTCTATCTCGGCCTCAGCCTTCCATCGCGGCTGCTATCCTCTGCATCCTCTCCTGCAGCTTGGCCTTCTTGCGTTCCAACTCGCTGCCCTTGATGCGCACCTTTTCCACGACCTCAGGCGGTGCCTTGCGGATGAAATCCTGGTTGGAGAGCTTTTTCAGGGCAGCGGCCAGCTCCCTGTCCACCTCACCCATCTCCTTCTCGAGGCGTTGCATCTCCTTGGTCAGGTCGAGGACGCCTTCCAGGGAAAGATAGATCTCTACCTGATCCACCAAGGCGTAGACTGCCTTGGGGGGCCGAACCCCGCGTGCACTCACCGAGAGTCCCTCCACCCTGGCCAGGACCTCGATGATGGAGGCGTGCCTGCGCAGTATCTCCTCGCTAGGCTCAGGAGGGATGAGGACCACCCTCACCTTGACCCCTGGCGGGACCCCCAATTCGGCCCTCAGGTTGCGGATCCCACCCACGACCGCCTGGACAAGCCCCACCTCTGCCTCTGCCTCCGGATCCAGGAAGGATGGCTCGGCAATAGGGAATCGAGCCTTCATCAGGGACCCATGGGTGCCGGGGATGGCCTGAAAAATCTCCTCTGTCACGAAAGGGCAAAAGGGATGGAGCATCTTGAGGATCTCGGTCAAGATGGCTAGTGCCACACCCTGGGCCCGCCTCTTCTCTTCAGGAGAGTCCGAATGGTAGAGGTCCGGTTTGACCCACTCCAGATACCAGTCGCAGTACTCGTGCCACAGGAACTGGTATATGGCCCCGGCCGCATCGTTGAAACGATAAGCGTCCAGGTGCTCACGGACCTCCTGCACGGTCCTGGTGAGCCTGCTCCAGACCCATCGGTCCGCCACCCTCAACACACCATCGCTGGGGCTCCTTGGGGCGACGGGCCCGTCCTCCAGGTTCATGAGCACGAACCTGGCCGCGTTCCAGAGCTTGTTGAGGAAGTTCCTGTACCCCTCGATCCTCTCCGTGGAGAGCTTGATGTCCCTGCCCTGGGCGGCGAACGCAGCCAAGGCGAAGCGGAAGGCGTCCGCCCCGTACTCGTCTATCACCTCCAGGGGGTCGATGACGTTTCCCAGGGACTTGCTCATCTTCCTGCCTTCTATGTCCCTGACAAGGGCATGGATATAGACCTCCCTGAACGGGACATCGCCCATGAACTTAAGGCCCATCATGAGCATGCGCGCGACCCAGAAGGTCAGGATGTCGAAACCTGTGACGAGGAGGGACGTGGGATAGAAGATATCGAGCTCCGGCTTCTGGTCCGGCCAGCCCATGGTGGAGAAAGGCCACAGGGCCGAGCTGAACCAGGTGTCCAATACGTCGTCCTCCTGCTCCAACCTCCGGCCTCCACACGAGGCGCACGAGTCAGGATCCTCCGCGGCTACGGTGGTGGCGCCGCATTCGAGACAATACCAGGCAGGGATCCTGTGCCCCCACCAGATCTGACGTGAGATGCACCAGTCTCGGATGTTCTCCATCCAGACGAAGTAGTCGTTTTCCCATTTCTTGGGGATGATGCGCGTGCGGCCATCCCGCACCGCCTTGATGGCCTCCTCGGCCAGCGGCTTCACCCTGACGAACCACTGCTCGGAAAGGGTCGGTTCGATCACGGTCCTGCACCGCTGGCAATGGCCCACCATGTGATGATAAGGTTCTGTCTTCTCCAGGAGACCCTGCGCCCTGAGGTCATCCACTATGCGTTGGCGGCACGCCTCCCTGTCCAGGCCCGCGTAGATCCCCGCCTGTTCGTTCATGGAACCGGCATCATCTATGACACGGACCTTTTCCAGGCCGTGTCGAAGGCCGATATCGAAGTCATTGGGGTCGTGAGCCGGGGTGATCTTGAGGGCCCCTGTGCCGAAATCCGGCTGGACGTATTCATCGGCGATGATGGGGAGACGTCTCCCCACCAACGGCAGCAGACATGACCTCCCCACCAGGTGACGGTAACGCTTGTCCTCAGGGTGGACCGCCACGGCCGTATCTCCCAGCATGGTCTCTGGGCGGGTGGTGGCCACGGTTATGAAACCGTCACCGTTGGCCAGGGGATAGCGCACGTAGTAGAGGTTCGCTGAGTGTTCCTGATGCTCCACTTCCAGGTCGGACAGGGCAGTGGTGCAGCGTGGGCACCAATTGATGATGTAATGCCCTCGGTAGATAAGCCCTTCATTGTAAAGCCTCACGAACACCTCGCGCACGGCCCTGGATAGGCCTTCATCCATGGTAAATCTCTCCCGACTCCAGTCACAGGAGGCCCCAAGCCGCTTGAGCTGGTGGATGATCAGCCCGCCCGAGGCCTCCTTCCACTCCCATACCCTCTGGATGAACCGTTCCCGGCCCAGGTCGTGGCGCGTGAGCCCTTCTTCCATCAACCTCTTCTCCACCACGTTCTGGGTGGCGATGCCAGCATGATCCGTCCCAGGCATCCACAGGACGTTGAAGCCGTCCATGCGCTTGTAGCGCACGCATATGTCCTGCAGGGTGTTGTTCAGCGCGTGGCCCATGTGGAGGGAGCCGGTCACATTGGGGGGGGGGATCACGATGTAGTAAGGGGGGGCTTGGCCCTCGGTATCAGCAATGAACAGTCCGTTTCCCTCCCAGAAGGCATACCACTTGTCTTCAATGCCTCGTGGGTCATAGGTCTTGGGTAGTCTCACTGCCATGCCTCTGACTCCTGAAACCGACTTGGTTCGACATCGCTCGAGCGGGCGATCTCGTGAAAATGAAAGGGGGATTATACTATGTAATCCCCCTTTGTCGCCTGGGGCCTTCAGGGAGGTACGAAAGTCCGCTTGAGAAGAGATCAGGTCCTCACAACCCTTCGGGATGGGACTTCCGACGCGCCATCTCCTCCATGACGATCTTCTCTGCTTGTTCCACGGCGATACGGCGCGCCACCCTTTCCACTATGGGGGGCGCCAAATCCGCTACGACCTTCTCCACCATCTCGTGGAGGTTTCTCGATATCTCCCTTCGGACCCCCTCTTCGGAGAAGGGGTCGAACAGGCCGAAGTCCTCCTCGGTCAGCTCGAGACGCAGGCCAGTCTCCAGATACGGGATCTCCTCCATGGCCAACTCCACCAGAAGCCCCTCGTCCCAGACCTCAGGCACGGCCTTCTCTGCCTCTACGCTGGCGATCTCCTCCTCGAGCTCGACCTCTTCCAAGAGCCCGACGGCAGCTGGAGGCACCTTCGGGATGACCGGGGCAGCGGCCAGCTCGGCCGTCTCCACCACGGGAGGCTCCGGGACCTGCGGGGCCTCCACCAGGAGTTCGGCAACGGCCTCCTCTGTCTCCAGGATGACCTCAGCACCGAGTTCCTCGGCCTCCTGTATGCCCGTGTCCCCGAGCTCGGCACCCCTGAGAGGCCCCACTCCCTCGGCCTCTTCGGCCTCCTCTGTTACCCCTCCCTCCCCTGGTATCTCGCCCAACGTCTCCCAATCGATGGACGTCTCGGCCAAGGTCTCTTCTTCCTCGGCTAGGGTCAGTTCCTCCCCCAGGATCATCTCCTCCTCGTCCAGTGTGGGGCCCTCCTCTGCCTCCGCCAT